>JBAXCM010000082.1:0-12278 GCA_037141475.1 Verrucomicrobiota bacterium
AACTCGTTGCAAATCAACGAGTTAAGTTTCAGAGTCTCAAAAAAAGCCTGAAAAATGGCCGAAAAAAGGCAAAAAAAGTGCAAAAAAAGTGCAAAAATGCCGGATTCTAACAACCCTCTAAGAAACTCGGGCTAGGATCGTTTCAAGGCGCAGGCCAAGTGCCGCGTGCGTGCCGTCATGCCCGGTGTGTTGTAAGTTACTGCCCACTCCATACCCCCCCGGGTTCCGAGCTTCTGTCCCCTGAGTAAAAATCCGTCCGAAGCGAAGACCATAGCACCTCCGCCCACAGGGACACCTCATTGGGTATCGGCGGTCATAGACACGCCGCTACAAGAGGACACCATGCAGGTCGGAACGGAGTCTCTGGAATCTCAGACGCAGTTCTCAGTGTTCGCGGCAGAATTGCTCGAAGCGGGTGAGGCCTTCGTTAAGCACGTCCAACGTCGTGCAATAACTCAGGCGGATGCCCTCGTCATAGCCAAAGGCGACACCCGGCACGGCGGCCACCTTGTAACGGGACAGCAACTTATCACAGAGGTTGAGGGATTTGAGGCCCATGTTGCCGGTATAGACAAAGAAATAGAACGCGCCCTGAGGCTCGACGACGCGGATGTTAGGGATGGCCTTGAGCCGGGCAAACATGAATTGGCGCTTCACGTCATATTCCCCGCGCAAATCCTCAATAAACGTCTGATCTCCTTGCAGCGCGGCCAACGCCCCGTATTGCGCAAAACTCGTCGCATTCGAAACCGTGTGATTCTCAATCTTGTCAATCGCATCCGCCAGAGCCTTGGGTGCCGCCGTGTATCCCAACCGCCAACCGGTCATCGAATAACATTTGGAAAAACCGTTCACCGTGATCGTCAGGTCGCGGATGGCATCGCTCAGGGTGGCGATGGAGACGTGCTTGGCCTCGCCGTAGATGAGTTTTTCGTAGATCTCATCGGAGAGGATGACGATGTCCTCGCCCACCGCGATTTCGCCGATTTCGCGGAGTTCCTGCTCGGTGTAAACCGCCCCGGTCGGATTGCCCGGCGAATTGAGAATGACCATCTTGGTCGCCGGCGTCATTGCCTCCTCGAATTGCTGCGCCGTCATCTTCCAGCCCGTCGATTCCTGGGTCTCAACAATGATCGGCTCGCCGCCCGCCAGACGCACCATCTCCGGATAGGAAACCCAGTACGGCGAGGGAATGATGACCTCGTCACCCTCTTCCACCACCGCCAAAATCGCATTGAAACAGGCCATTTTCGCTCCGGCCGTCAGGCAAATTTGCTTCGGGTCAAACTCCAGATTGTTGTCGACGAGCAGTTTTGCTGCGATGGCCTCGCGCAATTCGGGGATACCGCTGGAGGGTGTGTATTTTGTGCGTCCTTCGTGAATGGCCTGGATGGCGGCGGCCTTGATAAAGTCCGGGGTATCGACCTCCGGTTCGCCGCCGGCGAGGGCATAGACTTCCTCACCTTTGGCAATCATGGCCTTGGCCTGATTGGTGACGGCAAGGGTGAGAGACGGATTGACCTTGGCGATGCGCGATGAGATGCTTTCCATGGGGGGCGTGCGTGGGGGGATGAGGTTCGCCGAGCCGGGCGCTGCGGCTGAAATGCGCAACCCCAACGGGCGGAACGGGTTTGTGAACGATCCGCCCATCACTGGCAAGCGAAAAGCAATCCAAAAATTTCTCGGATTTCCAACTTGACAGTCTGACTATCGGTGTTGGCACCATCGCCAAGCCAATCTCATTCGCCCAATGCCCGGTGGAATTTCTAACGAACATGAAAGGTTTGGGTCCAGCCACGGGTAAAGGCCCGGACACCCGAATCGCCTCATTTTGAAAATCCACCCCTCGCAAGCTGTCTGGTTCATTTTCGGGATTTGGTGGTGTACGCTGCCAACTGGCCTGAGGGCCGAGCCAACTTCTGCGCCGCTGCCGAACATTGTGTACATCCTCTGCGACGACCTCGGGTATGGCGATGTGCAATGCCTCAATCCACAACGCGGAAAAATTGCCACTCCCAACATGGATCGGCTGGCAGGGCAAGGGCTGGCTTTCACCGATGCCCACTCTAGTTCCGCCGTGTGTACGCCGACGCGCTACGGCATTCTCACAGGGCGCTACAATTGGCGCTCGCGGCTCCAGACCGGCGTGTTGGATGGATACAGCCCGCCACTCATTGCCAGCGGTCGCCTGACGGTGCCTGCGCTGCTCAAGCAACACGGGTATGTGAGTGATTGCATTGGCAAGTGGCACCTCGGCCTGACGTTTGCTAGGCAGGGCCAGCAACCGGACCTAAGCCAGGCGCTTGGCGACGGTCCGCTGAGTCGCGGATTTGACACATTTTTCGGGATCAGCGCCTCATTGGACATGCCGCCGTTTGCCTTCATCGAAGACGATCATTTCACGCAGGAACCCACCGCCACCAAGACATGGGTTCGCCGTGGAGCGGCCGCACCGGACTTTGAGGCGATCGATGTCTTGCCGCTGATCACCCGCAAGGCCAGCGAATCCATCGCCCGGCGAAGCGCCGCCAAGCAGCCGTTTTTCCTTTATTTGGCTCTCACCTCGCCCCACACGCCACTGGTGCCAACCAAGGAATGGCAGGGGAAGTCGGGACTGGGAAGCTACGGCGATTTTGTGATGGAGACCGACTGGGCGCTGGGCGAAGTGCTCGCTGCCATCGACAAAAATGGGATTGGGGACAACACGTTGGTTATATTCACCAGCGACAACGGCTGTGCCCCGTACATTGGTGTGGACAAGCTTGAGAAGCAGGGGCACTACCCAAGTGCCGATCGCCGGGGCTACAAGGCCGACATCTGGGATGGCGGCCACCATATTCCATTCATCGCACGTTGGCCGGGCAGAATCCAACCAGCCACCCGCAGCGATCATTCCATCTGTCTGACGGACCTGATGGCCACTTGCGCGGAGATTATCGGAACCCAACTGCCGGATACGGCCGGCGAGGATAGCGTGAGCATCCTTCCAGTGCTGCTAGGAAAACCCTCGCTGCCGCCACGCCAGGCCGTCGTTTACCATTCCATCAACGGTGCCTTCGCCATCCGCCAAGGCTCATGGAAACTCGAGTTGTGCGCCGGTTCAGGCGGCTGGTCCAAAGGTGGAAATCCCGCAGAAACCACCCAGCTGTATGACATGTCCAGCGACGTCGGCGAACTCACCAACCAGGCCGCCGCGCACCCGGACGTCGTCGAACGATTGACGAAATTGTTGGAAAAATACGTGGCCGATGGTCGCAGCACGCCAGGCCCGGTGCAGACCAATGACGTCGCCATCGTGCTGCGCAAGGACCAAGGCAAGCCCGCCATGTGAGAGCGCCGGATTTTTTTCGCACAAAGGAAAGATTGCAGGGTTTTTCGGGTAAACAGAACGTTTGTGATTCACTCTACGAATTGCAATCCGAGCCACCATTCAACCACCACCATGCACACATCCCTACTGAACCACCCGTCCAGGCGCAGCTTCCTCAAGCATTCCGCCGCCGCACTCGCCGCACCCTTCGTCGCACCCCTCATCCTGGCCAAATCCGTCGCCGGAGCCAACGCCAAACTCAACCTCGCGTGGGTCGGCTTCGGCAACCAAGGCGGAGGTGACCTCGGTGCCTGCGCCGGCGGCAACAACATCGTCGCCCTCTGCGATTGCGACCAAAACATCCTGGACCGCGGTAAACAGAATTTCCCCGGCGCAAAACTTTATACGGATTTCCGCAAGATGCTCGCCGAAATGGGCGATAAAATCGACGGCGTTGGCGTCGGCACCCCCGATCACACCCACTTCGCCGTCGCTTACATGGCGATGAGCATGGGCAAGCACGTGTTCGTCGAAAAACCCTTGGTCCACACACTCTGGCAGGCCCGCACCCTCCGCGAACTCGCCGCTAAAAAAGACCTTGTCACCCAGATGGGCAACCAAGGCCACGCATCCGAAGGTGCCCTGCTCATCAAGGAATGGTATCAGGCTGGCTTGATCGGCGACGTCAAGGAAGTCATTGTCTGGACCGATCGTCCAAAGTCCGGCTGGGGCTTCAATGGCAACGTGATGACCGCCTATCCCAAGGCCGAAGCCCCGCCAAAGGGCATGGACTGGAACCTGTGGCTTGGGCCCTCCACCCAGAAGGTCGGCTTCAGCCCGGCATTTTCCCCGACGACCTGGCGCCCATGGTGGGAGTTCGGCTGCGGCGGCCTCGGCGATATCGGCTGCCACACGATCGATACCCCGTATTGGGCAATGGACCTCGGCGCTCCCGAAAGCGTGGAAGTGGAAATGCACGGCGACGTCAACCCAATCCACACGCCTAACGGATCAATCGTCACCTTCAACTTCCCCGCCCGCGGCAACAAGCCACCGGTCAAAGTGAAATGGTACGAAGGCCCCAGTCTGCCGGCAGCCCCGGCGGGTTATGATGGTGCCGCACCTGGTGGCGAAGGCGGCATGATCATGGTCGGCGAAAACGGCGGCATCTTCCACGGCGGCATGCGCCCGGACAGTCCAGTGCTCTACCCGAAGGCAAAATGGGAAGCCTATCGGGCGAGTGGCGACAAGCAGGTTCCAAAAACCATTCCGCGCACCCAGGGCATCCACCGCGACTGGGTTGAGGCGATCAGGAATGGCAAAAAATCCTGTTCGGACTTTAGCTACTCAGCCCCGCTCACCGAGGCCATCTTGCTCGGCACGCTCGCCATCCGCACCGGCAAGACGGTTAAGTGGAATGCTGAAAAGTTGGAAATCATTGGCAATCCGGAAGCGGCCAAGCTCATCAATCCCGAGGCCCGCGAAGGCTGGCGTCCCAAGGATCTCGTGTGAGTTGTCACTCATGCAGTTGAGCCGCAGCGGTGGCGTTGCTACCGCTGTGATTGCTTCAGAACTCAAGGTTCGACCTGGCTACAGGCATAGTCGCACGGCTCTCGCAGGCGGCTGGGGCGGGTAGCCAGCGCTCGAGCATGAGGGCCAGCGAGGTGGGCTCATTGGCTTGGCGAGGTAATCATTCATGCCAGCATCAAGGCACAGTTCCCGCACGCCTTGCATGGCATCGGCTGTCATGGCAATGATCGGGAGGAGGAGATTGATGGCGGTGGACTGCGCCGAGCGAATCATAGTCGCTGTCGTTAGGTCAAGCTTTCTGCTCTTTTGTCTTCAAGTCTTGCTAGGAATCCGACTTGCTCGCCCCTTCGTCGAGAATGAGGAAAAGAACGGGATTCGGAAGGTTCTTGGAGCGGGTCAGGCAAGCAGCAACGCCCGCTCGATCGACTTGAGAATACCGATGCGTCCGGCACCGGTTTTGGATGAGGAAAAAAGCAATTCAGGAGCGGCTCCGAGCCACGGACGTGCCGCCTCTTGAAACAACTCGATATTGGCCTCGAGCTTGGTGGGCTTCAATTTGTCCGCCTTCGTGAATACCAAAGCGAAAGGCACGCGACAGCCTTGCAACCAGCCGACGAAATCCAGGTCGATACGCTGTGGAGGCAGGCGCGAGTCGATCAACACAAACACTCCGGCTAGATTCGTCCGTTGCTCCAAATACTCTTTGATGAGTATGCTGAAATCGAATTTCCGAGCTTTCGTCACCTGCGCAAACCCGTAACCCGGCAGGTCCACCAAGCACCAAGCTTCGTTCATCAGGAAAAAATTGACCAACTGCGTTTTGCCGGGCAGTGCCGACACCTTGGCCAGATTGGCTTTGCCGCAAAGCATGTTGATGAGCGATGACTTGCCGACGTTGGAACGGCCGACAAAGGCGAATTCACGCCACGCCCAAGCCGGACAGGCACCCATGTCCGCAGCACTGAGTTGGAAGGTGGCCGATTTAATTTTCATGGATGTTTGCAGCGCCGACGTGATTGCCTGCCGAACCAATCAAAGCCCTCCAGCTATTCCAAGGCGAGACCAATTTTTTGTGTCCCGTGAAAATGCGACACGACGCTTGTCAAGTGTCGTGCGAGTGAGAAGAAAACTCGGGCGCAAAGCACCGGTCGCGACAGATTGCCCGCCAGCACCATGTATCTGCCTGACCATGACCCGTTTTGATTTTTTGAAGCCCATGAAGCTCGGCTGTGCCGGACTGCTGTTGTTTCCCGCCTTCATCGCTCAAGCCCGGGCCAGCGATCAACCCGTGGCGTGCTGGTCCTTTGATGCCCAGAGCCCCCTTGATTCAGCCTCTGACATCACCGACACTCTCGAGGGCCATTCCAAATTCCTGCCAGAGGGCGTGCGCGGTGGCTGCCTGCGCTTCGACGGCTTCACCACCTTGCTGCGTCGCAAAGCCGACCAAGCACCTCTGCTGCCCCACGGTTTCACCCTGCAGGCATGGGTGGCGCTGGCCGCCTACTCATGGAATTGGACGCCCATTCTTGCCCAGCGCGACGCCGACACCCGCGGATATTCGTTTGGCTTTGATGGGACCGGGCACTTCGGCCTGCAACTTGCCGCGGATTACAAATGGACATCCTGCCTGAGCACGCAGGTCCTCAAGCTCAAGACCTGGCACCATCTGGCCGCGGTATACGACCCTCATTTCGGGGTGCGCTTGTTCCTCGACGGCCAGTCTGCCGGGTCCTTGCCTATCGAAAAGCCCATCTCCTTCGCCAAAGATATCGATCTGTTAGTTGGGCGCAACCACGATAAAATGGTCCCCGAACACCGCGTTAGAGACTGGGCGAAATTCCCCTCCTGGTGGTCGCTCGACGGCTTGTTGGATGAACTAACAATCCACGACCGTGTCCTCACAGAAAAGGAGATCCAAGCGTCGTGGTCATCGGTCAAGTCCCCCACCCCGCCGAACCTGCCACCGCGCCATTTTCCTGATGTGACGAAAGGCACCCGGCACTTCGGTGCCTATCCGGCCAGGCTGGAGTATTACGAGCAATGGGATGCGCTGTGGCAAATGGCGGGAGATCCAGATATCGTCGTCAAATTTGACGAAATGCCGGTGCAAATGGTGTTTTGGCGCGGCACCCGTTATTCCCCTTGCTGGGTCACTGAAAATGGCAAGTGGATGGCCGACCAAAGCCTCGAAGGCGGCGTCTGGCCGGAGGAATTGGCCCGTCACGGTGGCCAGGGTGCCGTGGGTTGCTGCGAACACATGTCCGACTCCCAGTGCCGCTTCTCTCACGTCGAGATCATCGAAAACTCAGACGCCCGCGCCGTCGTCCACTGGCGCTATGCCATGACAGACGCCGCTCTGCGCTTCGAAAAATATGACGAGGTCGCCGGCCAAGGCCAATACGGCGACGAGTTCTACTATATCTATCCGGATGGAGTGTGCTCCCGTGATGTCATAGGCTGGTGGCCCGAACCGGTCCACCGCATCGACCAAGAGACGATTTTCCTGAGTGAGGCTGGCACCCGTCCAGAAGATAACTGCGAGCTGGCGGCCCTCAGCCTGGCCAACCTCAAGGGCGAGGCAAAAACCTATTCCTGGGAAAATGGCTATCCATCTCTGGACCTAACTGAACCGGTGATCCAGATGGTCAATCTTAAAGCGAAGTATAGACCCATCATCATCGCAAAGCCCGGCACCAAGTTTGCCACCTTCAATTGTGAGGTGCGCAAGGAGTTCTCGCATTTCCCGTGGTGGAACCATTGGCCCGTCGCCCGCGTCGCCAGCGACGGCCGCTATGCCATGACTAACGACCAACCCGCCCACTCGTCCCTCAGCTGGGTCACCCAACCCGAAGGCGCGTTCCTCTACGGCATGACTGACCAACCGACACTCGGAGTGCTGCCAATGGCCAAAGCATGGATCGCTCCCGCTGCCTTGACATTCACGGGTAACGCCTTCGCCAGCGACGGTTACAGCCAAAGTCAGCGTGCCTATCTGCTAAATTGTTTGGATCAAAATGCCGCCCTCAATCTCAAACTGGCCGGCAGTCCCGCCTCCCCGGTCGTCAACCCACCGTTGGTCATCAAAAATTGGGGTGAGCGCGAGGCCACCTTGCAACTCGATGGCGTCGGGGTGCCGCGCGGCAAGATGTTCCGCTACGGCCTGCGGCGCACGCTCGAAGGAACCGACCTGATCGTCTGGATCAAAACCACCGCCGAAACCCCCCTGCGGATCTCCATTGCAGCTCCTAACTGATTTGTCGGCAGCCGGGAAATCAACGATGCCCCCCAAGCTGACCCGCGAGGGCAGCTACCTCAGACACGGATTTTCACATCGACCGCCGTCATGGAAAACGCACGATCCCTTTGCTGATTCCTCACGATTGACGAGTTCCGTGATTGGGGACTGCTGAGTAAGTGCAAATATTTGGTGCCTCTTGGATCAGGGCTTAGGGGGCGAGGATGGCGCGGACGTTCTTTTGAAGGAGACAAACCAGGACGCGTTTGAGAGGGGGAAGACTTGCCGGTGGTTCTTTTCGAGTTTTCCGCAGCCCTTGGTCGTGACGACTTCGATCGAGTTGGCGGCCCGGTCGCAGGGCCCGTGAAGCGCTCCAATGGTCATCTGTGAAATTTGTCCGTTGCGCGTTTGAAACGTCGTGATATTTTTGCCGCCAATGTTGCCCTACACTCACCCACCCGCCCCGCGCATCCTCCTATCGCTGCTCGCAATCGCCCTGTGCACTGTGGGCACCTCGCCCGCCAAAGTATATGACTGGGGAGGAAATGAAAACTCCCAGTTGGGCGATGGCACGGTTGCCAATCGCGCGGTACCTGCCTCCCTCGCCAGCGACGGCGCGCTTGCGGGAAAGACCGTCACGAAGATCGCGCTGGGCGGCACGCACACTCTCGCCCTCACTGCGGACGGCTTGGTGTTTGCCTGGGGAAACAATGGCCAGGGGCAATTGGGTGACGGCACGACCACCAACCGCACCACGCCTGTGCAGGTCGTCGGACTTCCCAACGACTCTCCGATTGTTGACATATCCTGCGGTGCCAACAGCCTGGCGGTGGACGGTGCCGGGCGCCTGTGGTCTTGGGGAGACAACAGCGTGGGCGAGGTCGGTGACGGCACCCATGTGAACCGCTCCACACCGGTGCAAATCACCACCATGTTGGAGGGTGGCGCGCATGTCGCGCTTCCAACGATCACCTCGGTCTCGTGCGGCGGCTTGTTCAATTTGGCGCTCACGAATACGGGCAGAATCTATTCTTGGGGTTCCGGCGGCGCGGAGGGCGGACTGCTGGGATTTGGCGGCGGAGAAGGACTGACGGAATCCACGCGGCCCGTACCAGTGGATAGCAGTGGCGTGCTCACGGGTAAATTTGTGACCAAAATCTCTGCCGGCGTGCGCCACAGCTTGGCGCTGACAGTGGATGGCATCTTGGTGGCCTGGGGACGGAATTTCGAGGGACAACTGGGAGTGGGCAGCCTGCCTCCTTATGAAACCGCATTTTCTCCGGTGATTGTTTCGGGACAAGGGTCGCTCGCCGGCAATGCGGTGGCCCAATTTGCGGCCGGAGATGATTTCAGCATTGTGCTCGACGCCTCCGGCGGCCTGCACACTTGGGGCGACAACAGCAACAGCTCGCTCGGCCTAGGAGACAACAACAATCGAGATCACCCTACCGCTGTCCCCACCGCCGGCAATCCATTGGCCACCCGCAGCATCACGGCCATCGCAGCGGGGTTGGCCCACGCGTTCGTTCTAGCGTCGGACAACTCGCTGATTTCCTGGGGTTCCAACGGCCGGGGACAGCTCGGCCAGGGAGATTTCACATCCGGAAAGTCCACGCCGGGACTTGCTGCCGTGCCCGCTTTCATGGCCGGCCGGCAAATCACTTCTATCTTCGCAACTTCCTCCAGCAACAGCAGCGCGGTGATCACCCCCGACGTGCCATTTGTCGCGACCACGCTGACCGCCGAAGGAATCACCTCCACGTCCGCCACACTCAACGGCTCGGCCAATTCCGATGAAGACCATCCATCCGTCCCCGCGTTCGCATACGGACACACAGTCGCATGCGAACTCGGCGTGCTCCCGGCCTATCTGACGGAACTGGACAGCGTCGTGGCAGCGCCGGTTTCAGCCATCCTCAGCAACCTGCAGGCGAGCAGCACCTATTACTTCCGCGCCATGGCGACGGACTCCATAACCGGTGTGGTTGTGTCCGGGCTGCCGGTGATGTTTACCACCCAGGATCCCCCGCAGGCACCCACCGTGACCACTCTTCCCGCGACCGATCCCAGTCCATTTTCCGCCCTGCTCCATGGCACGATCAATCCGCATGGGGATACGGCACACTATTCATTCAGCTACCGGATCCAAAACCCCAACGGCTCATTCGGAAGTTGGGCCACCACATTCGCGACGGACGTGAGCGGAGTTGTGGATCTCGATGTCACCGGCTTAGCCTTCTTCGCCCCCGCGCCGGGCTCCACCTATCAGTTCCGATTGGAAGCAACCAATCTCGAGGGCACCGGTACCGGCAACTTGCTGACGTTCGTCACCCCAGCCCAGCCTCAACCCACCGTGGTCACCAACGACGCCGATCATATCGCGTCCACCACATCCACCCTGCACGGCACCATCAATCCAAATTTGTCCGCCAGCTTCATGTATTTCGAGTTGGGCTCCGGGACGAATTATGACATGACATTCCAAGGCCCCAACGCGCCATTCGCGGGAAATCTGGACCAAGCGGTATCCGTCGTCGCCAACGGCCTGACTCCCAACACAACCTATCATTTCCGGCTGGTAGCCTCCACGCAGTTCGGGTCGTTTTTCGGTGCGGACAAGCAATTCACCACCGCCGGCCCCGACATGAACGCCCTGGTGGAATGGCGCCTGGAGCAATTCGGCGTGGGCGGGATTCTGGGCGACCCCGCAGACGCCGCAGATCCGGACGGCGACGGCAATAGCAACCTGATGGAATTCGCAACCGGGACCGATCCCAAGGCATTCAATCCGCCGCCGGCATTCCAGATCAACGGCAATTCCCTCGTCTTCCTCTACCAACGCAACGATGCCGCAGTGGACTTGGTCTCCTATCACGTCGAGTGGTGGGACGGCGTCAACGGCGTCCCTTGGAGCAGCGTGGATGTCGTCGATACCCTCCTGTCAAACGACGGCACCATCCAACAACGACAAGCTCTCATACCAAAAGGCCCGAACGGCATGCGCATGGTCCGCCTGCGCGTGACCACGCTGCCATGAGGCCGAACCGATTGGGTGCTCATCGCCACCCCCACAGCTAGCGCCGATACTCTGGAGAACCCCGACTTTCCGGGCATCTTTGCCCAGCACGTCATCGGCGTTGGAACCGGTTTTGCCGTTTCCGCCGTCGTCAAAAGTGACAAGTGCCGCGCCAACTCCAGAGTCACACGGAAATATTGATGGTTTTTTCTTGTCATTGAAAGACTCTCTGGCAAGTAGCCAGCCAGCACAGCGAGCGGTGTCAATGATGGCGGCGGTTCCCGCGAACGGACGATCTATTGTGAAACAGCCCGGATTGTGAGCATTCACCTCCCACCAGCATGACACTTCCCCACTCAATGGCGACTCGATCAGTCGTGTGCGGTCTAGTTACCTTCCTCGTTTTGGTGCTCGGCATGCCACTGCGTTTGCAGGGCGCGGTACATCGTGGCGCTTTACCAAAATTCACATCGTAGATGTTAGGTTGTTATTTGCCTACGGCCATGCCAATTTGTGCGTTCGGCATCGAGAACGCCACCGTGGTCACGGCTTCTCTTCCCCCCTTCGTGGCTTCGTGTGCGATTTTTTCGAAACTCCGGGAACCGTGATTAACAAATCCTTGCCGCAGCGACCTTGTATCTCAGAGAGCGGCGACTCTTTGCCTTTTTAACCGGCTGAGGATCAACGGGTAAAGGAGGTTGGCAATGATAATGGTGAGGCAGCCGACGTAAAATCCGGGGTGTAGCTCGCGGTGTTCCCCAAACACAAGCGCAGCCGCCAGAATGCCGTAAATGGGCTCGCAGTTCATCGCCAGATTGCCGGTATAGGCGCTGAGGTGGCGCAGCAGGTGAATGTGATAGGCATGCGCAAAAACCGTGCATACCCAGCCTAGCAACAGGAGCCAGAGCCAGTCCAATCCACGCCAATCCAGCAACGCCGGATAGGCACCGGCACCGTCGCTCCATTGCAGGCAGATCAGACAAATGGCACAGGCACCGGCCATTTCCCAAGCGACCATCACCAGCGGGTCTTGCCGCCGCTGGCGAACCATGTGCTGGTTCAATACAGGAAACACCGCCGCAAGCAACGCGCCGACCAGTGCCACTCCCAAGCCTAACAATTTATCAGGTTCGAAGCCAGCTACCAGGACGATGCCAACAACCACGAGCAAGCCGAGCCAGACTTCC
>JBAXCM010000083.1:0-12265 GCA_037141475.1 Verrucomicrobiota bacterium
TGAACCCCATCATGCCCATTTCCATTGTGTCGGCTGCCAGACGATCTTCGACATGCCAGTCGGCGGCATCAATGACCGGGTACGCCAGCGCCTGTTCGAGGAGGGCGATCGCGCGGGGTATATCCGCATCCTCTTGCTTTGCCCGCCCCAATTCATCAGCCAACTCGATATAGCCGCAGGATTGCTCGGGATGCTCATTGATGATGGCTTGAAACATTGCCTGACCTTCCTCACAACGTCCAGCCCGGCATAGCAGCCGACCGAGGTCGCAGCGGAGGTTAAGGCGATGAACTGCGGGAAGAGCCCGAAGACATCACCTTCACCACCCCCGGTGAGCCCATTGAGTTCCTTGGCCTGAGAGTTGAAACCACCCAGAGCCACTTCATCCCGCCCGTCGTTGGAGCACTCTCGCTGGTCGGTGGGACTTTGCTATTGATGGTGAAACCTAGGTCTACCTAGCAAAGCCAAGAACGACACGTGACGCCACCTTGCCATGCGCAAGGCGGTCGAGAACCTTGTTGATTGCAGAGAGAGGTTGCAATCCGATATCAGCCTTAACCATGCCTTCGGCGGCAAACGCCAGAGCCTCCGCCATATCTTGGCGCGAGCCGACAAACGATCCACGAATGGTGATGCAGTTTGCAACCACATCAAAGAGCGGAGTCGGAAATTCTCCGGGCGGCAACCCGATGAGCACGCAGGTTCCTCGCTTGCGTGTCATGCCAACGCCTTGTTTGAATGCGCTCAGCGAAGGGGCCGTAACCACCACGCCATGCGCACCGCCTGCGGTCCCGTCTCTCACCGCCGAGACCGGGTCAGCCTCCAAAGCACTAATGACTAGATCGGCGCCAAGACGTTTGGCATGTGTGAGCTTGCCGCCATCAACATCAATCGCGCAAACAAGCAGACCCATGGCCTTGGCATACTGGATCGCCAGATGCCCCAGTCCCCCGACGCCGGAGATGGCAACCCATTGGCCAGGCTTCGCTCTTGTTTCCTTGAGACCTTTGTAGGTAGTGATTCCGGCACGGATAATAGGGACCCTGAATTCCGGGGTTTACAAAGGGAACGGCTCATTAGCGATTTCGGGTTCTCTAACTCTCGATGCCCAAGGAGATCCAAATGCCATCTGTATTTTTCAGACAGCATCCACTCTCATCACCGCATCCGGTAGCAATATCATTCTCACTGGCGGCGCTCAGGCTAGTGATGTCTTTTGGCAGGTCGGAAGTTCGGCGACGCTTGGAACCTGAAGCTCACTACTTGCCACGTAGGATTTTATGCCAAACCTCAGCGGGCAAATAAATGCAGCGGCAGTCCGAAAACTGCCGCTGCGAAAACTAATATCGGGTCTGGAATGGCTATTTCGTATCAATAGTCATTTCATTTTCCACTTTGCCTACACCGTGAATGTCACCGGCCAGATTCGTGACTTGCTTCTTCTCGGCGGCGCTTCCGGCCACACCGCTTACCGTCACAACGCCGTCCCGTGTCTCGACTTTCGTGTTGATTGCGCTGGTTGACAGATGGACCAGCAGGGCAGCTTTCACCAATGCGGTGATTGACGCGTCATCGATTTTTTCGGTCAGTGTCCGGTGAGGTTCCACCGGTGCTTTCGAAATTGTCATTTCGTTCTTTACTAATTTGACACCTGCCACATCTTTGGCATATGCGGCTGCCAGATCCTTCTCGAGTCTGTCGGATGCCTCTCCGCTCAGGGTGACTGTCCCATCGACGGCCGTCACCGTGGTGGTGGAAGCATGTACGTTGCGATGGAACAGCAGCGCGGTTTCCACCTTGAGGCGCAGCCATCTGTCGGCATTGTCGATCGTGGTTTCTCCTTTCAGGACAATCTGGTTGTCCACGCTCTTCACACCTGGAAGCCCTCCCACTGTGTCCGCGGCCAACGACTTATGGTATCCCTCTTTCACCGTACCTGTGAGGGTGACCACGCCACTCTTAGATATAGTTTTGATTGAGTCATCCTTGAGGTAAGTCTTATAGACATAGGAGTTGGCTGCGGCAGATTCAATTCGGTCATCCGTTTCGGATGCGCGCATGGAAGTGCCGGTGAGAAGAAGCGAGCTTGTTGCTGCGAACAGCACCGATGGACACAATGATTTTAATTTCATAATATTTCGATTTGGTGATTGAGCGATTGTATGTCAACCGCCTTTACAGTGGCTCTTGATCCGGGAATTTACTATGGGGTGTTCACCTGCCGCCCGGGGGGGGCCTCAAGCTGCACCAAAGCGTCAACAGTCATCATCCGGGATATGATCGCCTCAAGAAGCCAGTCGGCTTGGAGAATAGAAGCCCCCTTTTCCCCTCAGGCTTCTCCCAGCATGTTGCCTGCCGATGGTGATCATTCTTTGACGACTTTGCCCTTCTTCGGAGTCAGCCAGAACTTGCCGAGCTTATTGGTGTTCGCCCCCATAAGCGCTAACTTAAGCCAGCGTATTAGTAAGTGAGCAAGCGTGGTCGAGGCGTTGCCAGGCACCAAGGTTGGCAATCACATCGCCAACTCGTTGATCCGCTCCGGAACCTCTGGGTAGGGTTTCACCCTATGGCAAGCGGATGTTGACATTGCTTAGATTGCACCGCATTCCGAGCGCTTCAGACAAGTGGCGAGGATCTGTTCTCTCCCCTATTCCAACATTCATCAACACCCAACTAACATTGAATTCATCGACGTCGCCGCAATGAAACATTCAACCTCAATCACCGGAGATGAACCGCACTGGGTGAGTCGCTCGGCCTTTCAAATCGTGATCATGCTTTTTGTCCTGGCCGAGTTTGGCATGGCGGCGGTTCTGCATGGCGGGGTGTCGCACTGGTGGGCTGTGCCGCTCGTGCTGATCATCGGCCATCTCATGCATGGAGCGGGGGTTGGCTTTCACGAGGCCTCCCATGGTTTGCTGCGGCGCAACCGCCGCTTCAACGAGTTTGACGGCGTGCTTATTGGGGTGATGAGCTTCATGAGTTTCAGCCTCTATCGAGCCGCACAAGGCTTTGAAAGCAATTGCAATTCCTGTCCCGGAAAGCCCAACAGGCTTGGCCTGCTGGGCATGCGAGAACGGGTCGAGATGCTCGGCGGCACGTTTGGTGTGGAGTCATTCCCTGGCCAAGCCAGGACCGTTCGCGTTGATGTTCCGCTACCGATGGGGTGTTCGCAAATCCCTTCGTCAACTATCTACGCCACCCCAAATATTCAATCCTCATGAATCCAATCACTGTTAGCTGAAGACCACTTGATTGTTCGCGATGGCCTACTGGCCTTGCTCAAGCTGGAGGCGGGCATCCGAGTCGTCGGCGAGGCGGAAAACGGTCGTCAGGCGGTGGCGCTTGCCGCATCACTCTCGCCGGACGTGGTGGTGATGGATATCGCCATGCCGCTGCTCAATGGTTTGGAAGCCACGCGGCAGATTCTCCACGCCTCGCCCAGCACGCGGGTACTGATTCTCTCAGCGCACGGAGATGATGCGTATGTTGAGCAGGCAATGGCCCTTGGCGCGGCGGGTTACTTAGTCAAACAAACCGCCTCGAATGTACTTGCCGCTGCAATCAGCGAAGTATGCAAAGGCCACCCGTTTTTCAGCCCCAGTGTCTCCAAGCGCCGCTTCCATCACCAACGCAAGGCCAAGGCCATGGGCGAAAAGCCGCGTAAAGATGCTGCCCACCTCACTTCCCGGGAGGTGGAAGTGCTACAACTCGTCGCCGAGGGCAAGGCAAACAAGGAGACCGCCGACGAGCTGAACATCTCCATCAAAACGGTGGAAAAACACCGCCAGAAGCTCATGGAAAAACTCAACATCCACGATACAGCCAGCCTCACCCGTTATGCCATCTCCGCCGGTATCATCGAGAGCAGCGTGCAAGTGACTATCCTGTAGCAACGCATGGCCGCCTTGACTGCATCGCTGTAAGCCCGCCACGTAGTCGCTGCCGTGTCCTTCTCCTTGATGTCCAACGCCCAACCCCATTTCAGCGGTTGGCATTGTGAATTTTCCCACAAGATGGCTTGGCAAACTGGGACGGGTGGCTATTTTCGAGCCGCAGATGTGAAGAGATTGGCGAAGTTCATCCGGCAGGTTGCTTGCCCGGCCATTGTGAATCGCCCCCACCCCCAACCACCGATGATCCCACTCACCAGCGCCAGCCAAAATTCTGAAGTCCGGGAATGGCCATTCCATCGGGCCTACATCTTCAGCATCTCGATGATCGCCGCCCTCGGCGGCCTGATGTTCGGCTACGACTGGGTCGTCATTGGCGGCGCGGAATTGTTCTACGAGAAATTTTTTACACTGACCACGGCCTGGCAGGTGGGCTGGGCGATGAGCAGTGCGTTGATTGGGGCGTTGTTCGGGGCGATGTTTTCGGGCGGCTTGAGCGACAAGTATGGGCGCAAGCCGCTGCTCCTGTTTTCGGGGTTTTTGTTTGTGGCGACCTCGATCGGCACCGGCCTCGCTGCTAACTTCTCCCTGTTCATTGCCAGCCGTTTGCTCGGCGGGGTGGCCATCGGTATCGCTTCCAACCTCTCGCCCCTCTACATCGCCGAAATCGCTCCGGCAGCCATGCGCGGCCGCTTGGTTGCGCTCAACCAGCTCGCCATCGCCTTCGGGGTCGTCGCCGCGCAAGTGGCTAACTGGGCGATCGCCAAGCCCATGCCGCTAGGCACTACCATTGCCCAACTTCCGCTGGATTCATGGAACGTGCAAGTCGCTTGGCGCTGGATGTTCGGCGTCACAGCCCTGCCGGCCACTGTGTTTTTTGTCGCAATGTTTTTCGCCCCGGAAAGCCCACGCTGGCTCACTAAAAAGGGCCGTCCCGGGCGAGCTCGCGACGTTCTGGCAAAAATCGGTGGCAGTGCCTACGCGGAATATTCCGTGAAGGACATCGAGGCCACATTGGTCAATGAGATCGACCGTGTGGATCTGCGCGAGTTGCTAGATCCGAAGATGTTCAAAGTTCTCATGGTAGGGGTGGTGCTGGCAGTGTTCCAGCAATGGTGCGGCATCAACGTGATTTTCCAATACGGCTCACTCATCTTTTCCGAAGCCGGATATGCGGTGTCCGATATCCTCTTTAACATCGTCATCACCGGGGTGGTGGGCGTGCTGATGGCAGTGGTGGCGATCGCCACGGTGGACCGCTGGGGGCGGCGCTCGTTGATGTTGAGCGGTGCGCTGGGGCTGGCCGCGATCTATCTATTTACCGGATGGGCGTACCACGCCGGGCTCAAGGGCATCGTGCCGGTGGCACTGGTGGTGGCGGCGATTGCCTGTTACTGTTACTCCCTGGCACCGGTCACTTGGGTGATTCTTTCGGAAATTTTCCCTAACCGGATTCGTGGGGCCGCCATGTCGGTGTCGGTGGTGGCCTTATGGCTGGGCAATTTCCTGTTGTCCCAGACGTTTCCGAAGATGCGTCAGGGGCTGGGACTGGCAAATTGTTTTTGGGTGTACGCCATCATCTGCCTTGGCGGATTTTTGTTCATTTGGAAGTTTTTGCCAGAAACCAAAGGCAAAACTTTAGAGCAACTCGAACGCGAGCTGGTCGATTGACGATGTGCCCCTACACCGGGCTTGTCAGACCGGAGATGGCGGACGAACATCGGCCGCGATGAAATTGCTGTCATGGAATGTGAATGGCCTGCGGGCGGTGTTAGGCAAGGGTTTCGGGGAGTTCGTGACGACCGAGCAGCCGGACATCCTGTGCTTGCAGGAGACCAAGGCGCGGCCGGAGCAGGTGCCACTGCCCTTGGAGTTAGGGGGGTACCATGCCTTTTGGAATTCCGCCAACAAGCCGGGTTACTCTGGGGTGGCGGTGTTCAGCAGGCAGCAACCCATGGCTGTGACGTTGGGCATGGGCATCGACGAACACGATACCGAGGGGCGGGTGCTGACCTTGGAGTATCCGGAGTTTTTTTTGGTGAATGTTTACACGCCGAACGCGCAGGATGGCTTGCGGCGGCTGCCCTATCGGCTCGCCTGGGATCAGGCGTTCCGCCAGCACTTGTGCCTCCTCGCGATGCGCAAGCCGCTGGTATTTTGCGGCGACCTCAACGTCGCCCACCAGGAAATCGACATTGCCAGACCTCGCGAAAACCGCTTCAGCCCGGGATTTTCTGATGAGGAACGCAGCAGTTTCACAAACCTGTTGGACTGTGGATTTGTGGATACATTCCGGCATTTTCATCCCGATTTAGAGGGGGCGTACTCATGGTGGTCGTATCGGGCTGGAGCCCGGCCGCGCAACATTGGTTGGCGCATCGATTACTTTGGCGTCTCCACACCGTTCATCGAGCGGGTGGCATCCGCGGCGATTCTGCCACAAGTTCACGGCTCGGATCATTGCCCGGTGGAAATGGTCCTGAGTTAGTCAGGCGGTTTACTACGGAGGCAAACAGGGATTTTCAAATTCGATTTGCTTGAGTGCCCAAGCCGCGTGTTCGGCGACGAGCGGCTCCGGATCCAAAGCGGCAAGTCGCAAGGCGGGCACATCGTCGGGGCCGCCGGTATTGCCGAGGGCCACGCAGACGTTGCGTAGAAACCGCGGGCGTTTCAGCCGCGCAATGGGCGAACGGGCAAATAGCCGCCGGAAGCCGTCCTCGTCCAGCGTGAGAAAATCACGCAGCTGGTGATCGAAAATCTCAGCGCGCGCCTGAAACGTCAGATCGGCAGACGCCTGCGCAAAGCGATTCCACGGGCAAACCTCCAAGCACTCGTCGCAGCCGTAGATCCGATCCCCCATCGCACGGCGAAATTCCTCCGGGATGGGCCCCTTGTGCTCGATGCTCAGATAGGCCAGGCAGCGGCGCGCGTCGAGGCGGTGAGGCGCCGTGATGGCTTGGGTCGGACAGGCCGTGATGCAACGGGTGCAGTTGCCGCAGTGATCGGCGAGGGGCGCGTCCGGCGGCAGTTCAAGGGTGGTTAGCACTTCCGCCAGCAAAAACCAAGTGCCCAGCCGACGGTGGATCTGCAGGGTGGATTTGCCATTCCAGCCGAGGCCTGCGGCACTCGCAAAATCGCGCTCAAGCACCGGCCCTGTGTCGACATAACACCGTTGTACCCCGCCTAACGCCCGAAGCGCGCCGTCCAGAGCTGCCAGTTTCTTTTCAATCACCTCGTGATAGTCATCGTTCCATGCATAGCGGGCGATGCGGTAGCCGCCGTCGCTGCCTGCTGGAAATGGGCTACTGCCCGGATAGTAATTCAAGGCGAGGCAGATGATTGAGCGGCAGCCTGGCAGGACTTCACGCGGATCGCTGCGGCGGACTGGGTCGCGGGCCAGCCACGTCATATCGCCGTGGCAACCGTCGGCCAGCCACTGATGGAAGGAATCGGCGTGTCCGGCGCGGCTGGCTTGGGTGATGCGGCAATCATCGAAGCCAATGGAATGGGCGAGGGATTTCAGGGATTGCAGCACGATGATTGATCCTGACCGGTGAAAAAATAGCGGGCGCTTTCGAGGATGCCGCTGGCGATTTCGCGACTGCTCAAGCCGGCGGTATCGACGCTGAGGTGAGCGCATTGGCGATACCACGGCTCGCGTTGGCGGAGCAACTCGGTGATGCGGGTGGCCTGATCCTCGCCGTGGAGCAGTGGCCGATCATGGCTGTGGCGGGTGCGGCTGAGAATCACTTGCGGTGGCGCGCACAGCCACACGACGTAGCCCAGATGCTGCAAGAGTTGGCGGTTTTCCGGCCGGATGACCACACCGCCGCCGGTGGCGATGATTTGCGGCGGATGGTCTGCGGCTGCAAGTTCCGCCAGCAAGGCGCTTTCCATATCGCGGAACACGGTTTCGCCATCCTCCTCAAAGATTCGAGTGATTGGTTTGGCCACCCGCTGCTCAATGATGGCATCCATGTCAGCGAGTGGATAACCCAGCAAGCGCTGCAGTTCCCGACTGATGGTGGATTTTCCACAGCCCATGAAACCGATGAGGACAATGTTGTTGAGGACGCGCTTGGCTTGCTGCATGACTGAGCATACCCCGCTCCCAGCCATTCGCGAAACCGGAAATTGCAGAACGCACGAAACGACCTCGCTTCTGGCACGCTGGCGGCGTGGCGATGGTTACTGGAACGACTACTGCCTGATTTGCAATTCGGAGAGGACCAGAGCCTGCGCCTATCAAGCGCAGAATCTCGTTTTCAATGGCCCGATTTTCATAGATTTTCTTCCTTCTGTTGCCGATCTGCCCCTGGCTAACTGCCCACCCCATACCCGATCCGGGCTTGCGTCTTGCGGCTTGCAGGCTACCCTCGCGGCGTGCCAGAGACCCTCATCATTCAAGCCGTCGACGATGACATGCAAGACGCCCTGCGGGAGGCTTGCGCCTTGTTGCAGCAAGGGGAAATTGTCGCCCTCCCCACCGAAACCGTGTATGGTTTGGCGGCAGACGCCTTCAATCCGGCGGCTGTGGCCAAGGTGTTTGCCGCCAAGCAGCGGCCGTCATTTGACCCGCTCATCGTCCACATCGCCGCTCGCAGCGACCTCGCAAGCGTCGCGATTGTGCCCGACGAGATCGCCGCCACCGTGAGCCAGCTCATCGGCAAGTTCTGGCCCGGCCCGCTCACGTTGGTTCTGCCGCGCCATCCCGACGTGCCTGATTTAGTGACCAGTGGGCTGTCCACGGTGGCCGTTCGGCAAAGTGCCCATCCGGTGTTTCGTGCGATCAACAAGGCATTGGGTCGTCCTCTGGCCGCACCCAGTGCCAATCGTTTTGGCAGCATTTCCCCCACCTCCGCCTCCGCCGTCATCAAGGAACTCGGCGGACGCATCCCCCTCGTCGTCGATGCCGGTGCCTGCAGCGAGGGCATAGAAAGCACCATCATCTCCATCGAAAACCGCCCCTCCAAAAAGCCAATCTTTCACCTGCACCGTGCCGGCCCCATCACCAAGGAGCAACTCCAGGAATTCGGCAGGGTCGAAAAAGTCCGCGATCCCGCTGGCCAGTCACCTCTAGCGCCCGGCCAACTCGCCAGTCATTACGCGCCGAAGACCCCGCTCATTTTGCTGGAACAGCCCGGAGATTTTCACCCCGAAGAAGGCAAACGTTACGGTCTCCTCAGTTACACCGGTGCCGATGACGGCCCATTTGTTAGCCTTCACGACTGGGAATGCATTGAGTCGCTGAGCCCCGGAAGCGGCAAACTCGCCGAGGCTGCCATCCGTCTCTTCTTCGTCCTGCGCCGCCTCGATGAGGCCGGTCTCGACGCCATCATCGCAGAACCTGTTAGCGAAACCGGTCTGGGTGTTGCCATCATGGACCGTCTCCGGCGGGCCGCCTGTGCCCACCAAGGATGACTCCTTGAAGAGCGCGGGGTCTGCCTGCTCATGAGTGCCTCATCCCAGACCGGCTTGCCGAGGAGTTTGGCCATGGTTCAGTTATGGTCGATTGCCCCGTTCCCGCAACCTGCCAGCCAAAGGTCGGCGTCGAGTTCGCCAACGCTGACGGTCATGCCGGGGAGTGACTTGGCAAGTGTGATGCCGGATTCGACTTTGGCCCTGTTGGTTGCCCGCAACGCAAAACTGGCGATGGCCTGCGCCTCCACGGGATCAGACAAACCGATGGCCTCCCGAGCAGTCTGTCGCATTGTCTGGATGAGGTGCCTTCGCAGAAACTGTTTCAGGCTGAGCGCTCGGTTGCGGGGGGCTTGCGAATCTTGGGTGGTGCAGGAGGTGTGTCGGGGATGACTTTTTCAAGGGCGGCGGCGGGGATCCAACCGCGGGTTTTGCTGGCGAAGGCGATGTAGGCCCACTCACCGCTGAGGTTTACGAGTTCACAGAGTGAGCCTGGCGGCGCGTCAATGACTTCTGGAGAGCTGCGGGAAGCATCGGCATGGACGACGATTTTTTCGGCGATGATGACGGCTTGGTTGGCGACGGGCACAAACTCGGCATCGTCGGGATAATAGTGGCAACCTAACACGCCGAGAGTGACCAGCAGAGGTGCGAGCACAAGGGTGCAAATAGCTGCGATGCGGATGCGTGCGCCGTCACGGGTGGCGGGAAACACCAGCAAGGCGAGGACACACAGCCACCCGCCAGTCCAGACGCCAGCCTGCCACAGGCGGAGAGGCAGGCGAGCCAGGGCGTACTGATAGTCCGGGCGCTGGACAGTGAGGGATCCGCATTTGCGTTCTATGAAGCGGAGGTTTTGGCGGGACTCCTCGTGGCCGGGCTCACGGGCCAGAGCGCGCCGATAGTAAAGGGCGGCGTATCCCGGCGAGCCGAGTCGGTAGCAGGCGTTGCCGATGTTGTAGAGGACGGCCGGTGAAAGCCGGGCGTAATCACCAGCGGCGAGCCAGAGGTTGATGGCGTCCTCGTATTTGGCTGAGGCGTAGGCGGCCAGCGGTTGGCTGGAGCTGGCATCGCTCTTGGCGGCATCCTTTGCCGCAGCGCTGGCTGAGGCGGGCAGGGCGGCGAGAGTCGCCAGTACGATGGCGGTGGTGATGGCTTGGCGCAGGAGTTTGAGGATTTCCTTGCGGCGTTTGCCGAGGAAGGATGTCGGTTTTTCGGTGAGGAAGCAATGGGCGTCGCGCTCGGCGAGGATCTCCTGCAAACTCGGGTTGGGCTGCCCGCCGAGCCAGCGTTCGACAAATGCCCCGGCTTGCCTGAGAAAGAGCGTGTCGTTATCGGCTGGCGTGCGTTCCAGCTCATGCAAGGCCCGCAGTTCCACGGCTTTGAGCCGATTTGGCCGCAGGCGCGGTGCCAGGCGCATCCACAGCGCCTTGGCAATCAGGCAGAAGGCGAGCGCGGCACCGATGGCGTGTCCGAGCCAAGGGGGCAGTGCGGGATGTTCGGGGATGAGGGCTTGGGCCGGGCGCAGGACGGCGAGAATATCGGTCATGCGTTCGACGGGGACGGGAAGTGCTTGAGGCGGACCGGCGGGCTGGGTGCTGGCGGCGGTGGACGGCAGGATTTTCAAGGGAATGGGTTCGGTCTCAACGCGGCGGTATTGCTTCAGAATCGGGTCGAAATAATCCAGACAGAACGGAGGGACGGCGACTTGCAGGTCAAGGGGCTTGATCAATTGGTGGAAAGTGACCGTGCCGGACAGTCGGCGGCGCTCGTCACCGCGCTGGGTGGGGGTGGCCTCGTAGATTTTCCATCCTTTCGGCTGCTGCAGGTGCGGGGGACGCATGGTGTCGAGGTTGCCGCTGCCGGTGATGCTTAGGTCCACCGAGATGGGGTCGCCTTCGCGGACTTCGGTTTCGCTGGTACTGGCATGGAGTGAAAAGCTGCCGATGGCATTGTCAAATCCGGCAGGGGCACCCGGCGGTAGCGGCATGGTTTCGAATTCAAGCTTGGGAATGGCGAGGAAGGATTCCTCGGTGAATCGCTGTTGGAAGCCATTCAAAATCATGCTTTGGGTGGAAGTGAGTCGCAGTTTGGCGGGGCCGATGCCGACCTTGCCGCCGCGGGTGGGGGTGAGGGTGCTGGGATAGGCGAGGGAGGCGTAGGCTTTGCCCAAGACATTGAGCTGGCCATTGGTGGGGCTGGGTTCGAGGCGCCAGCAGGCGACTCCATCGAGCTGGAACTCGGGGATACCCCAGTCCTCCACGGTTATGGAAAACTCTTTGGGAACATAAATCTTGATTTCAACGGGAATCGTTTCGCCTTCATACGGACGATCCTTGAGGATGTGAAAACCCGCGGCATAGCGAAACGGTTGCTCAGCCACAGTGGCCTCGTGCCACTGCAACTCATCGGGATTGAAAACAACAAACTCGATCGGCTCAGTGCGAGTCTTGAGGCCGTTTATGACCAGTTCCACCGCCGGAATGGTGTGCCGTCCCACTGCGTAACTCTCGACCACGTATTGATAGAAGTGCTCGACTCGGCGGCCCGGCATTGGCCGCGAAAGGGCGGAGGAATCCGTGGCGCGGACAGCCACATCAGGGATGCTGGGAATGGCGGGCAGGGCGATGGTCGGGCGGCCGGGGGGCAGGACGATTTCCAGGTACGCCTGTTCGCCCCGGGCAAGGTGGCGGGTGCTCAGTTGGGCCGAGACCTGCGCGAAGGCGGGGCTGCAAAGGCAAAGTGCGATAGCGACGAGCGGGGCAAGCGGATAATTGCGGGCGGTCATGATGTTACCAATCCTGTTCCGGGTTATTGTATTCGATGCGACCGGAGCGCAGCGGCCCCTTTTCCAAATCAGCGTTCTCAGCCAAAATCCGCCGGGCCCGCTCTTCGGGGGTTTCGTCGGGTTTGGGAGCCGGTTTGTCGCCGGCTTGCGGGTCCCCATCTTTGGG
>JBAXCM010000084.1:0-12145 GCA_037141475.1 Verrucomicrobiota bacterium
CGGCTTTTACTGTGTTAGATGAAAGAATGGCTCTGGCGGCCCCCTTGGCTAGGGTGGCGACGGTGGTGAAGGAGTTGCCATCTTTGGACACTTGGAGCTCGGCACCCTCCATCAGGCCCTTGCTGTTGCTGCCTGTTAGAACGTCGATGGCATACACCAGTGTGGGCGCTGCGAGTTCAACGCTGAACGAATCGCCGGCCTTGGGAGCCGCTGCGGATTGATAGTAAGTGTTGTCATTGTCGTCGAAGGCAAATACCGGCATCAGCAGGTCGCGGATACCAGCAGTGGCGTTGAAGTTAGCCTCCATCGCCGGTTTGGGTGGCAGCCCGATGAGGCGCCCAACGGCGGCGTCCTGGGCCTGATAGCGGGTGAGGAAGCCGGCTTCTGTGGCGGAATTGTCGGGGCCCCAAGTGCGTTCCTGACGGCCAGCGGCGGTGCGGACTTTGGCGGCGTTCACTTCTGCGGAGGCCTCCCATGCAACGAGGATGGCACCGATGACAGCATCGCCTTTTTTTAGTTTGCTAGAGTTACACTCATACATGCTCCATTGTTCCCATGGGACTTCGAGGTCCCACGGACAGGTGATGGTGGCATACCCCTCATCCAGAAATTTGCGCGCCATGTTGCTGCGGCCAATCCACGTCATGATAATGATATCCTTGGCCGCCTGGTTGCCCAGCCCTTCCCACTTGATCGTTTGTTTGCCGTGCTTTTTAACCAATTCATTGACGCGGGCGATGAAATGATTGGCTAACTCGCCATCATTCTTGAGACCGTGTTTTTCCATGAATGCCTTGTAACCGCTGTGCAACGGGACGCGGCCGATGGTGGACTCGTCGCTGCCGATGTGGAAATAGGGGGACGACTTAAACACATCGCTCATTTCGCCGATGAGGGTGTCGAGGGCCGGATAGATATCTTCGCTGGCAATGTTCATGCAGCCGAGATGGACCGGTTGCTTGGTTTCCGGGTTGATCGCATCGAACACTTCCGGCAAGCAGTTGAGGGCCGCGCCACTGTGACCGGGCATCTCAAGTTCCGGCACGATGGTCACTCCGCGGGCATCTGCGTAAGCAACCAAGTCCTTGAGCTCCTCTAACGTGTACCGCACAGGGCTTTGCGGCTTGGAACCTAACTGCGGATACTTGGTCGATGGAAAACACCAACCCTGGTCGTCGGTTAGGTGGAGTTGCAGGTAGCGCACCTTGTACATGCGGCAGGTCTCCACCATCTTTTTGAGCCACACGGCCGGCTGAGCCTGGCGGCCGCAATCGACCATCATGGCGCAGAAATCCGCGTGCGGCCAATCCTTGATGGCGAGCCATGGCAGGGCCACCCGACCGTTGGCTTGACTGAGCGCTTGCAGCAACGTCGCGCTGCCCTCGGCCACCGCCCGGTAGTCGAATCCTTCCACCACCGCTTGCTCGCCGATGTTAAGGGTGTGAGCACCATCGGTGGTGCGCAGCAGCGCCGGCGGACGGGCCACAAATATCGACTCACCTGCCTTGAGCGCCGGGTTGAGCTTGAGGACAACGTCGCCGGATCGCGACGGAGCGGTGGCCACCGGCAGCACCAAACCAGTTAGCAATTGAATCTCGCCGGCGAGAATGTCGGCCAAACCCTTGAGGCTAGCGTCCACGGCCACGATGCGACTGGTAGATGTGAGGGGCATTTGGCCATGGCCTAGGTCCAGCGTCTTGGGCCAGGGAATGAGGTTGAGGCCCGGATGGATGTCGGCAGGATCCCGGGCACCTGCGGGGGTGGCCGCCTTCACGCCACCATTGAACGGCGTGTCTCTCTCATACACACCGGCGGGATCGGCCCCGGCCATGGCGGCCAGACCCACCGCGAAAGCCATCCATATTCTCGCTAGAATTGACGCTTGTGACACTTGTTTCAGAATCATTTTCATGGGACTTGATGGCATGGCGCTAGGTGATAACCGGAGGAAGATGGCTGGAGCAATAACACCTCGCAAGGCGAATCGGGATGTTTAGTCACTGGACATCCGCCGGGCTCAGATCCCTGTGTTCTACCTCGTATTTGATGAAGATGCGAGCCTGTCGGAGTCCCTAAGTGACGGCTGTAGGCGGCCATGCTAACCTCGAATAAATATTGACGGCGCACAAGCCGGAGGAGAGCCGAACCCCTGAGGCGTCTTGTAGCGGCGTGTCTGTGACCGGCGATGTGCATGAGATATGTCCACGATTCAGCACTCATACAAGCATTCCGTTGCATGGACGGCGAATCTCCCGCCGCTCTCACCGTCACATCCAATCCCTCATCGTCCCCTTCTCCATCGCCATCCCTCGCGATGTCGCCCACACCAACCCCGCCGCCTGCCAAGCCAACCTCGCTTGCCTCGATTCCCTCAGAATATATTCGGGGAGGGACCGTATCCTCGGGGAGCGCCTCTCCGCCGTAGGCGGTCGATTTTGCAAATAAACTGAAGAATAGTCAAAGCCACCCGCGACCCACCCAGATCATCATCATCATCATCATCTAACCAGCCTAACACCCACTCAGCTGCCCGCCCGGCCTCACCGCAAGGCGGGCAATTTATTACCGAAAACCCCGCTTCACTTCGCCAGCGGCGGCATCCACTGGTGGAGGTACTCGCAGGTGAAGCGGCGGGCATCCGCTGCTGGGTCGGGCGGAGCCTTGTCCATCGTCAGAACGACGCCGACGTTGCCGTCGTTGGCGAATTGAGCGATAGCGATGGGATGCAAGCCGACGCCGAGGGTGACCGGTGCATTGCCGTCCTTTTGGATGGTGACGTCCTTGCCGTCGATGGTGAGGCGGACGTCTTTGCCGCGGCAGATGATGCGGTATTCGCCGGGGCTGCGGGCGTCGAACACGCCGACGGCGGTGAGAGCGAGCGGGCCGCCGAGGTTACGGGCGAGTTTGCCGGTGGCCTCGAAGCGGGCGAGTTTGCCGGTGGCGACGGGTTTGAGATGGCTGACGTCCGGCATGGTCTGGAACTTGGTGCCGGCAGGGGCCTCAAAAAGTTGATAGGCAATCCGCGGTGCCTCGCAGCGCAGCTCGATCCACTTGCTGCCGCCCAGTGGTTTGCCATCGGGGCCGAAGGCACGGATGCGCAGTTCGGCGCGCGGCCCGTAATAGCCCGAGATATAGACTTCGCCGGCCTGCTTGGCGTCGATTTGGAACGGGTTGGTGTAGAGGGTGGCGGTGGCGGGAGTTGGGTTTTTGCCGCCGACGCTGTAGTAGATTCGGGCGTCCTTGATCGGGCTCGTTAGGGAAACTGTAACCGGTTTGTCGCTGTAGAGGTTTTCCTGGGTGTTGAGGAGACCGTCGAGTTTCACGGCCACCGGATAAAGGAGTTTTTCGAGCATGGCGTCGGTGTGGGCGAAGCGGGCGAAGTAGTCCTCGAACGAGCGCCCGGCCCACGGGCTGTAGAGGCGTTCCTGGCGGGCGGGCACTTTGTCGCGCATGGTGGAGATGGCGACGTTAGGCCCTTGTTCCCAAAGCACCATTTGGCCGCCGATGACTTGTGGGGTAATGGCAAACTGTTGCGACTGGGACTGCTCGTTGAGGTTAAGCAACCACTTGTTCCACTCGTAGTTTTGGCGGGCGCTCCACGAGATGGCGGGTGTCCAAGGGACGTTGAGGATGCGGTAGCCAGCGGACAGCAGGGATTGTGGGGCGTAGGACGAGCCGTGCCAGGCCATGATGATCACATCCTTATCGACGGGCTCGTTAGAGCCGAAACCTTCCCAACAAATCGTTTGTTTGCCATGTTTTTTGACGATTTCGTTGATGCGGTTGATGAAGTGGGCGAACACCTGTTCGCTTTTGACGCCCTTGGAGCTGAGTTCGGCGAGTTGGGCTTTGACGGTGGGGTTGGCGAAGAATCCTCCGAACTGGGTTTCGTCGGCACCCATGTGAAAATACGGGGAACTCTTGAACAGATCGCAGGTCTCGCCGATTAGCTTATCAAGAACCGGATAGATTTCCTCATTGGCGATGTTGATGACTCCGAGCGTGTCGAACTTGCCGGTGCCGGGGTTTTTAGCGCCAAAAATCTCCGGCATCGCCCCTTGCAGCGCGCTGCTGTGACCGGGCAACTCGATCTCCGGAATGACGGTCACGCCGTGAGCATCGGCATAGGTGACGAAGGCGCGCATTTCCTCCATGCTATAACTTCCGCCCGGAGTCGGGATTTTTGGATAGACGGTGGATGGCAGACGGTAACCCTGGTCGTCGGTGAAGTGGAACTGCAGGAATGGCACCTTGTAGAGGCGGCAAAGGTCCACAACTTCATATAGATATTCGATGGGGTGCCACTGGCGTGCAACGTCTAGCATAACGCCGCTGTACTGCGAACCGGGCTTGTCCTCGACGAGCAGGGTGGGCAGGGTTGGCGGGCCGCCGGGTGATTGTTGGATGGCTTGCAGCAGGGTGACGCTGGCCATTGCTGTGGCTTGATAGTTGATGCCTTCAACTAGGATGCCCTTAGGCGAAACCTCGATGCGTTGCGCCAAACTCTTGAGCGCCGGGTCGAGTTTCAGATAGGGATCGTCGGCAATCGTAAGCACCGGGTTGAGCCGCAGGCAGATGTCGCGGGCGGTGGCCGGGCCTTGCGCGACCGGCAGGCTGCGCTGGGTGAGGCGGACGATTTCTCCGGCTAGCAGGTTGGCCAGAGGCATGAGTTCTGGGCTGGCTGCGACGATGCGGGCGGCGGAATCTAACGGGATGAGTGGCTGGGCCAAGGAGCCGCGCATTGGCCAAGGCACGAGATGGGCGAGGGATGGATCTGCCTTCAGACCGATGGCGGGGAGGGCGATGGCGGGATCGGCGGATGGGCGATCTTGGGCAGTGACGGCCCCGCAAGCAGCCGTCAAGGCGGCAATCAAAGGCAACGGGCGAAGTCTGAGGATCTTGGGCATGGGGGTGGGATTTCGAGGTGACTGGCGCATTGACCGGCGCGATACCGGAGCCTTGCGCCCGGGGAGGTAAAAATATGCGTTGGAGCGGTCCCGGCAAAGCGCGGATTGAGGCTTGCGGAGTGTGCAACGGTTGGACATCTTCTGCCCGCCGTCCGTTATGAACAACGAACCATCTGTCCGCCCTGCCCTGCCCATCCGTTTGACCCTCGCCGATCAGGCCGCGAATTGCCTCCGCGAGGGTCTGCGCCGCGAGCGATGGCAGGAGGTGATGCCGGCGGAAGGGGAATTGTGCCGCGAGCTGGGAGTATCCCGCGGCACCCTGCGCAGTGCTTTGGCCGTGCTCTTCACCGAAAACCTGCTGCGCCCCGGGGGCCGCGGAGGCCGCCATGCCATCGTCGCCAAAGCCGGTAGCCGCAAACGCAAATTCCACGCGCTGAGCGGCAATTTGGTGCGGGTGCTTAGTCCGCAACCGCGCTTTATCGTCGCTGGCCAGACGCAAGTGATTTTCCAAGCCGTCAGCGAGACGCTTGGTCGGGCTGGCTTGCATTTTGAGTTTGAGCATCACCCCGGCCTGTGGGATTTGCAGCATCCGGCATCTGCTTTGCGCAAAATCACGTCCCAGCCCAACACCGTCGGCTGGGTCCTCTACCGATCAACCCTCGCTGTCCAAGAATGGTTCGCCGCCTCAGCCGTCCCTGCCGTGGTGCTCGGCGGTATCTTTCCCGGTATCGCCCTGCCTCATGCCGAATTCGATCTGGTGGCGGCCTGTCGTCACGCGGTTGGGGTATTTGCCGCACGCGGGCATCGGCGCATGGTGTTTTTGACGGTTGAAAAAGCCACTGCGGGGGATCAGGCGAGTGCCCGCGGGTTCCTCGAAGCCGCCGCCACCGCCGGCGTCGATGCCCAAATCGGCGTCTTCGACGATACCGTCCCCGGCCTGTGCCGCTTGCTTGACAGCCTGCTGCTTTCCAGTCCCGTGCCGACGGCCTATATTGCGGCGTTTTCCAATCATGTGCACGCCACCATCGGTCATTTGACGCGGCGCGGGTTTCCGGTGCCCGCAGCTGCTGCGGTCATTTCCCGGATGGATGCGACGCTCTTGGGCGAGAGTATTCCGACGGTGGCGCGCTACCGGATGAATGCCGAATTGCTAGGGCGGGGATTGGCGAGGATGCTCCTCAAGACGCTCAACCCGGCCAGCAAAGCCACCATCGGCAAGTGCGTCATCATGCCCGAATTCATGGATGGCGAGACGGCCGGCGGTCGTCCGATTTTTTGAAATTCCGGCTCCCATAAAGGATTGCCGCAGAGCTGCGAAGCGGTGCCAAGGGGCTTTGGTTATGCAAGCTCTGTACATCGCCCAACTGCGTTTCAACGCTTTCCCGCAGTCGAGCCAGGCGACACGCTGCTGGGGTTCAGCCCACATGCCACACCTCGCTCCTATCACTACCAGCCCGGCCTCCATCAGTCGAATCGTTCCGCCATTGGTGGCCGATGTCCTTTGCGGGTCGCCAGCTGAGGTGCTGCCAAGGGTTGTGATGCTCGGAGATGCCTCCGCATCCCTGACGGATCAGCAGGCGCGGCTTGAGTTGCTAGGCCATCTCGAGCGTCTGCGGCCTGTGGTGATCAAACCAGCTAACAATTTCATCAAGCACCCGTATTGTATTCCCGGCGGTTTTTACGATCAACAATGGGACTGGGATGGGTTTTTCATTGCCAGTCATTTGGCGGCCCGCACCCCGCCGCAGCCTGAGTACCTGAAATTTTGGACCTTGAATGTGCTTGCTTCGATTTTACCCGACGGGGACGTGGCGGCATGCATTACACCGGCAGGGCCCCGGCTTGGAGAACGCTCGCTGCGTTTGAAGCCGTTTATCGCGCAGGGAGCTGAGCTTGCGGCGCGTTTGCTAGACGACTATGGCTGGGTTGATGAGCACTACGAGGAGATTGCCAGGATAGCCACGCGGCGGGAAACCACCCATTTCGTAGAGGCCTACGGATTGTTTGTGTGGGAGGATGCGATGCAATCGGGGGCTGACAACAATCCCGCCATTGGCAACGACGAGTCCGCCCTCAAAACCGTGATGGCCTGTGACGTCAATGCCTTTGTCTATCGCGAGTATCTCGCACTCGCCAGCTTGGCAGACCGCCTCGGGCGAGGGGATGACCAAGTGCGCTATGCCGCCAAGGCGCTCGCCCTGCGGGAGGCGCTCAACACCCACCTGTGGGACGCCGAGGCCGAATCCTATTGGAACCGGCATGCATCGAGCGGCCAGTGGCTCAAGCGGGTTTCGTACTCGAATTTTGTGCCGTTGTGGGCCGAGATGGTGCCGCCGGAGCGGGCTCAGACGATGATCCGCCGCTACCTCTGGAATGATCAGCACATGCTCGCCTCGTGCGGCCTGCGTTCGCTCTCGCGCCAAGACCCGGACTATAACAACGCCAACACGATCATCCCGTTTTCTAACTGGCAGGGGCCGGTTTGGCCGATCGCCAACTACTTCTATTTCGTCGCACTTTTGCAGCATGGGTTCCGGCAGGAGGCTGAGGAACTCGTCCGCCGCCTGACCCGCTTGTACCTCAGGGACATTGCGTTTTGTGGCTCACTGCACGAAAACTATTGTGCGGAAACCGGCGCGCCGTTAGCTCCCTCTGCGGCCCAATCCAAGCATGGGCTGGAGGGCGGGTTCGTTGGTTGGAACCTATTGCTTCAGGATATGATTGAAATGTTGGATGGGCGACCGCACCTGCTCACGTTGCAATTTTGATGAGAGCCTGTCTCGCCCGGATCGCAATTGACGGTTTTGGCAGATCGGACTGCGGCATTGTCTCTGCATGCCTTCCGGAATAGGAACCTATCGTGCATGCTGCACTGGAAACTCTGAAACTATGGCATCACGCATCAAACCCATTGTCTCCATCAAGGAAATTCCTTGGCTGACAAAGGAAGGTATAGATATCTCTCGTTACCCTCCATCGACTCAGTCCTTGCGCAAGCAATCACTCCCAACGAAGAAGAAGTTTCCCACAGCTTGCTCAATGCTCCGTTGGGCATCGGCGGTCGCAGACACGGCGCTACAAGACACTCCTCAGATGTTGGCACGCTCTCAGTGGCAACCGCAACCACCACCGCCATGGCCGTGATCGTCATCGCCACCACCACCGCAGCAACCGCCGCCACCGCCGTGGCTGTCCTCGCCGTCATGGCAACCACAACCGCCGCCGCCGCCACCGCAGCAACCGCCTGAGGATTCGGCGAGATCATCGGCAGTGGGGACGCGGCCGAGTTCGAGAGTCATGCCGATGTGTTTGGTGATTTGTTTGCGGAGGGTTTCCAAGGCGCGCTGGGCATCCATGAACTCACAGGCAACAGCATTTTCAAACAGCGCATCGCGAGCCTCTTCAAAGGCCTTGATCTCCTCAACGCCGAGCTCAAGGCCGGCATGTTGCTTTTGATGGAGATGCTCCCCCATCTCATGGGTGCCTTTGTATTGGGCACGGGCCGCATCATCATCCAGAAACTTTTCGATCCGCGTTTGATATTGCAGGAACATTGAGTCTCCAGCGATTGCAGCGCAGAGTTCTTGGGTTTTGAGGAGGATGGGGGAGTTGTCGGCAAGCAGTGTCATGCACCTTGCATAAGCATGGAATATACCTCTGGCAACGGCCATTTATCAAAAATTCAACCGATCGCCCGGAAATTGTTCCGCGTTTTTTGCTATTCGGTCTTCGGCATCAAGCGCGAATTTCCTCGGGGCGCAGGTAGCAGCCAGGATCAGAGCCCCAGAGGCTGCCGTAGTTGGCAAAGGCGGCGCGGGTTCTGAAGCCGCCGCCGCAGATGCCGAACCACTTGCACTCCGCACAAGGGCCACTCATGCGTGCCTGACGTTCTTCAAGGGAGAGCAGGCCGATGGAGCGGATCGAGGCGAGAATATCTGCGGAGCCGGGATTGGCACCATCCCAGATTTGGGAGAAAGGCATTTGCTTGACGTTTCCTAACAGCATGTCCTGCCAGAATTGGTCGGGATGGACGTCGCCGCGGGTGTCGATATTGGCGATGCCGCGACCGGAGCTGTTAGCCCCGCCGCCATTCCATGCCAGCAAGCGGGTGGCTTCCTCCAGATTCGGATGATTTTCGCGCTGCATCCGCACCAACAGATAGGGTCCGTCCGCCGGTTGGGTCACGGTGAGCAATTCACGGTCGATGCCTTGCTTGTGCCAGGCTTCGACGCGGGCGATGAGGGTGTCGAGGGCATGGCGGGCTTCCTCGGGTTCGAGCACTTGAAGTTCGCTGCCGCGGCCAGCCGGCACCAAGTGATAGAAACAGACCCGCTGGATTTGCTGGTCTTCGATGAAATCAAGGATTTGCTCGATGTTCTCGACGTTGTGGCGGGTGAGGGTGAGGCGCAGACCGGTTTTTTGCTGGACTTCGTGGCAGTGCTTGAAGCCGCGGACGGCGGCGTCGAAGGCACCTTCCTTGCGGCGGAATTCATCGTGGACCGGGCCGATGCCATCGAGCGAGATGCCGACGTAGGCGACGTTGGCGGCTTTCAGCAAGGCGGCTTTCTCTGGGGTGATCAGGGTGCCGTTGGTGGAGATGGTCAGCTTGAGGCCGGCCGCGGTGGACAGGTCCACGAGGTCGAAAAACCGTGGGTGAATCATCGGTTCGCCGCCGGAGAACAGGAGCGACGGGACCTGATAGGCGGCGAGATCCGCCACGACGGCCTGCATTTGCTCCCAATCGAGTTCGCCGGGGTACTGCTGGGCGTTGGAATCCGAGTAGCAATGCACACAGCGCAGGTTGCAGGTACGGGTGATATTCCACACCACGATCGGCTTGCGGCCGCGGGCCGCCACTTGTGCGCCTTCGCCGTGTCCATACCGCAAGCCATCGGCTGGCTGCGCCACACCGGTCCATAATTTTGTTAGATTGATCATCGGATTATTATTGGGAGAGGGATATTAGCAGGCAGCTTGAGGGTGGCCGTGGGGCAAATGGTTGCAAGCGGGGTCGGCGGCCAGAGGATCGCCGTAAACACCGTAGGCCCGGGAGCGTGATCCGCCGCAGACGCTGCGGTATTCGCAGAGGCCGCATTTTCCGCCGAGGGCGTCGTTATCGCGGAGGGAGACGAAGAGCGGGTTATGGCGATAGGCATCGGCGGGATGGATGTTGCGGACGTTGCCGCAATCGATGGGCAGGAAGCCGCTGGGAGAAACCACGCCGGTGTGGGAAATGAACATCACGCCGCGGCCATCGCGGATGCCCTGAGGGGACCGCATGCCCTGCATGCTGCGGCCTTTTGCCCCCATTTTCTGCATGAGCACCCGGCGGAAATGGTGGCCTTCGGTGGTTTTGACGGCAAAGGGTGCCTTGCCGACCAGCTCGGCCATTTCCTCAAACACCCGCTCAATATCAGCGGCATCCGGCAAATCGGCGAGCCCAGCGCGCCCGGTAGGCACCAGCAAAAACACGCTCCACATCGCCGGTTTGAGCTCGAACATCAGATTTTTAAATGCCTCGAACTCACCGAGATTGCCACGAGTGAGGGTGGTGTTGATTTGCAGATCGAGGCCCACCGCATGCGAGCGGTGGACGGCTTCAATCGTGCGATCAAACGTACCACCGACGCCGCGGAATGCGTCATGGGTTTCGCGGGTTGCCCCATCGAGGCTCAGCGACATGCGTTTGACCCCGGCGGCCTTGATCTCGGCGAAATCAGCCCGCATCAATAGTTCGGTGGCCGATGGGCTGAGGCCGACATGCAGGCCGGCGGCGGTGGCTTCGCGCACCAAGTCCATCGCGTCGCGGCGCATCAACGGATCTCCGCCCGTGATCACAAGCATCGGCGGAGCTAATTCCGCCAGTTGGCCAATCAAATGCTTGGCTTCGGCCGAATCCAGCTCTTCCGGGTGGCGGCGGGCCTGGGCCTCGGCCCGGCAATGGCTGCAGGCCAGCGCACAGGCACGGGTGATCTCCCAAAATACGAGAAATGGCCGCTCGTTAAAATCATAGGCGGCCATCGCCGGTCGGCCGCTGGGTGTTTGCGAGGTTTCGTGAATCATGAGCTGGCTTGGAAAAAGTTGGATTTGTTAGATCGTGATATGGCGTCACGTGCTGTGAAGGCCGCGCAATCTCAGCCAATCAGCCCAATCCGTCAATCCCTGAATCACCCGGTGTTTGGAAATCAGAGCGCTCAGGTGCTGTTCTGAGACAGCCGCTCGCACCAACGATGCCCGTTCGGCAGAACGAGATTTGGCATTTTCAGGGGCGTTGCTTATGCGCATTCGGCAAGATGCCGAACGCTGCCGACAAGATGGCGGTGCTCCCCGCCAAATGGGCTGCTGACATGCGTCGGGGAACGCAGGGACCCCCGTCTGTGAGGGTAGCACCCGTCACAGACGGTCACCGGGCGTCGCCGCAGCGCTGGCAAAAAAAACCGCCGTCCGGCAGAACACCGGACGGCGGGTTGATGGATGGGCTAGAGGGATTAGGCTGCGCTGGCTGCGGCTTTGGCTTGGAGGGCCAATTTTGCCTGGGCGATGATCGCCAGGAAGGCTGCTGCGTCATGGATGGCGATATCGGAGAGGATCTTGCGATCCGCTTCGATGCCAGCGGCCTTGAGGCCCTCAATGAAGCGCGAGTAGGTCATTCCCTCGGCGCGGACGGCGGCGTTGATACGCTGCGTCCAGAGGCGGCGGAATTGGCCCTTGCGGCGCTTGCGGTCGCGATATTCGTAGGTTTGCGCCTTGCGGACAGCGTCCTTGGCATAACGGAAGAGTTTCGAGCGGAATCCGCGGAAACCCTTGGCTCGGAGCAGCACGCGCTTGCGACGCTTGCGGCTGGCCGGTGAATTAGTGGCACGTGGCATGTTCTATGGTTGGTTCTGATCTGGCCGTTGTTATCATTTCCTTCCGCAGTCTCGCCGGATCGTGTCTCCCTTGCGGGATCTGGCTGCGTGAAGGCCGTCCGATTCGCGGACGGGGGCGTATTTTTCGTCGTAATTACTTCAAGCTTAGGAAAAGGGAAGATTCTCTCTGACGTTGCGGAGGTCCGCGGCGGAAACCAGGGTCGCTTTCCCAAGATTGCGCTTGCGTTTGCGATTTTTGCATTGCGCCAAATGGCGCTTGCCCTGTTTGCGACGTAGTATCTTCCCCGTACCCGTAACTTTGAAGCGCTTGGCGACGGCTTTCCGTGTCTTTGCTTTTCCTGAAACTCTTGGCATGGGGGGGGCAACTTA
>JBAXCM010000085.1:0-12140 GCA_037141475.1 Verrucomicrobiota bacterium
GGGCCATGCGGATGAGAAAATACGGACGTTTCGGGTTTGGGAAAGCGTCCTAAACGCGAATATGCACCAATTCTTGCAATAATTACCTAACTGCTAGATGGTGGGGTCGTTTCAAATGTCACTTCCCGGCGGGCAAAACCCCGCGCCAGTGCGGGTTGGCTTGGAGTCATTTAACTGAAAGCATCAACAGACCCTCGCCTGACGGTCGGGTGGTAGCGACGGCGGAGTGACGGTATCGAGCTGGCTTGGTCTGGCACCCGCTTGCCCCGCCTACGGCTTGCCGATGCAGTAGAGGTTACCAAGTGTGCGGATGAATATCTGGCCCCGGCAGATGGCGGGAGACGCGTAGCATTCCTCGCCAAGGTCATTCCTAGCGACCAACTCGAACTTGGGGCCGGCTTTGAGCACAAACATCTTGCCGTCATCATCAAGGAAATAGAGGTTCCCGCCTGCGGCAACCGCCGATGCACTGTGATGGCGGCCGAGTTTTTCCTGCCACATCCGCTGGCCTGTTTTCGCCTCAAAGCAAGTAGCGATGCCGCGGTCTGCGACGACGAAGAAGTACTTTCCTTGCGCGATCGGTGAGGGAACGTAGGAGACACCCTGGGTGTCGCGCCAGGCGATGTGGGTGTCAGTGACGTTGCCTGCGCCGTCAGGCCGGATGGCGACGATATGCAAGTCCGGGAACCCGCCAGTGACAAAAAAGATATCGTCCGTGAACACGATGCCGGCGACGAACTGCTCGGTCGGGCCATCAATGAGCCAGAACGGTTTGCCTGTGTCGGGATCGTAACTGGCGACACATTTGCTGCCGCTGAGGACCATCTGCGGTTTTCCGGCGGCTTGGAAAATGGTCGGGGTGCAGTAGGAGCGCGTGCGGTTGGGCCGATCCGTGCGCCAAATCTCTCTGCCGGTGACCTTATCAAGGGCCACGATGCACGCGGGAGCGTCCTGGTCGCAATTGAGGATAATCGTGTCTTTGTAGGGCACCGGGGAACTGCAAAAGCCATGCACGGAGGCGAATGTGCCGGGTGATTTACGCCAGAGTTCCTTACCGGTCATGTCATAACAGACGACCACAATATCGCGAGCCTGCAGAAACGCGACCCAAACACGCTGGCCATCGGTGGCAGGCGTGCCGCTGGCGCAACTGTTGAGATTATGCATTTTCTCCGGTGCTGCGCTCACCACGATTTGCTCCCAGAGCATCTTGCCGCTGAGACGGTCAAGACACATCAAGACTCGTTGGTTGCCTTGCTCAATATAGGTGGTGATGAAAATGTGGTCGCCCGAGATGACCGGCGAAGAATGACCCACGCCAGGGATGGGGACTTTCCACGCGACGTTCTCGGTGCTGCTCCAATGGAGCGGCACATTTGTTTCCTCGGATACACCGTCGCCACGCGAACCACGCCAACACGGCCACTCGTCGGCCGCTGCGGACACAGCGAGGATACAACTCGCTAGCCAGGCTACCTCAATGGCGGCTCGGATGCCCGCAGTGAATTTGCTATTTGGCTGGGAACGCATGAACGGATGGGGCGGATTGAATACCGGGAGGCATGCCCGAATTTCATTCGGTCAGCGGCCAAATGTCAAGGCTATCAGTCCGCCCTTGACCGGCACCCGGGATGTGGGGGTGGGTGCGCATCGGTGGGAGGATCACGACTCTCATGCACGCTGCCGGATGGAAAGAGAAATTGACCATCCCAAGGAAATCGCATCATGATTTATTGCACGGCTGCATCGTCAGTAACTGGAAGCGAGACGGCACCGGGCTAACCATGACCGTGGCAATTCCAATCAATACCACAGCGACTGTGCACGTTCCTACGCTGAATGCGTCCGGGGTGAGCGAGTCGGGGAAACCCGCCGGGCAATCATCGGGGGTGAAATATCTGCGGATGGAAAAGGGCGCGGCGCTGTTCGAGGCCGGCTCGGGCCATTATCAATTTAAGGCCTCGTGACCATCAGAGCGCTTGAAATATTCGCCATGTGGGCTTGGCAAAGGGGGGCGAATCAGATACAATGCACCTCGACATGAAAGAGGATGGTAAAACACGGCCACGGTCATTGGTTCGCCAATCGGCTGACTTGATCCGCGAGCGGATCGTGATTGGCCAGTCAGGCCCGAATTTGCCAGGCGAGAATGAGTTGGCCCGGATGTTAGATGTGTCACGACCGACGATTCGGGGCGCGCTTGGACTGCTAGAGGGGGAGTTGATTGTGGCACCGGCCTCGAATGGAATTGCGCGCAGGGTCACCAAGGACTGGTTGCCGCGCACCGGTGGCGATGGTGACCACGCGATTCGCGATGCAGCCAAATCATTGCTGGAGTTGCTCTATCCATCCATCACCCGTTACTATCTGAACCGCGACCAGGTGTGCCATGCTGCAGTGGAATTGGGGCTGCGGGTGGCACGGGCGGGCAAGCCATTCGACGAGGCCCACATGATCCCGATGCGCAGGCTGGAAGGCCGCTCTACCGGACCCGCGGTAGATAGATGAGAAATGCCGCTGATTTCGAAGCATCTCCAAAGGACACGGGTGTGCCAGTGGAGGCTTCCGCAAACGAACACAATATGTAACATCGATGGTCTTTAGTTCTTACTTATTTATATTTTACTTTCTGCCGTTGGCGCTGGCGGTTTATTACCTGCTGGGACGAGCTGGGAACCGGGTGCTTAATTATACGCTGATTCTGTTCGGGTATATTTTTTACGGCTGGGCGAATCCCAAGTTTATTTTCCTGATGGCAGCCACGACGCTGGTGGATTGGTTGGCCAGCATGATTATCGCCCACGGCACGTGGCGACTGTGGCGGGTTTGGTACGAGCCGTTGGTGGCGTTGCCGCGGGATGCGCCGCGAAGTCGATCGCAGCGCTGGGCGATCGTGTTGTCCATTGTGTCGAACCTGCTATCACTGGGATTTTTCAAGTACTTCAACTTTGGAGTGGAGAGCTACAATGCTTTGGTGGCGGCGCTGGGATGGCCGCAGGCGCAGTGGGAGGAATTTTTCCGGGTGGTGTTGCCGCTGGGGATCAGTTTCTACACGTTTCAATCGCTTTCATATACGATAGACGTGTATCGCGGCGATGCCAAGGCGATGAAGCACTTCGGGGATTTCGCGTGCTTTGTTTCGATGTTTCCGCACTTGGTGGCTGGCCCGATCCTGCAATTTTCGTTTTTGGCGGAGCAGATTGAGAACCGGCGGTTGACGCTAGAAAAGTTTGCGCGAGGGGTGGCGATGTTTTCGCTAGGGATGGGTAAGAAGGTGTTGCTGGCGAATGCGTGTGGGAAGATAGCGGACACGGTGTTTGATGCGGGTAGCGCCTATCCGCTGGATGCATGGTACGGATTAGGGGCGTATGCGTTGCAGATTTACTATGACTTTAGTGCGTACTCGGACATGGCGATAGGGCTTGGGTTGATGCTAGGGTTTGTCTTTGCGAAGAATTTTGACTCGCCGTACAAGAGCGAGTCGCTCACGGAGTTTTGGCGGAGATGGCACATATCCCTGTCAAGCTGGCTGCGTGACTACCTTTACGTGCCACTTGGTGGCAGCCGCCGGGGCGAAGCGCGCACCTATATCAACTTGGTCCTGGTGATGCTGCTCGGCGGGCTATGGCATGGGGCGAGTTTCAATTTCATTATTTGGGGAGGGATTCACGGGGGGTGGCTGGCGATGGAGCGGATGCTGGGCAAGAAGAGTTTCTACGCGGCGTTGCCGGGAGTATGGCGCACCGGGATCACGTTTGCGGTCGTTTGTTTGGCCTGGGTGTTCTTTCGCGCGGCGGACCTGCCGTCAGCTTGCCGGTTTTTGGGAAATCTCATTGGCGTCGGCGCAGGCCCCACTGCCGGACTTCTCAGAGGGCTCATCGGACAGCCCTACTACATTCTTAGTTTTGCCGTGGCTGCGGTCGTCGTCTGGTCCATGCCGCAGTCGTGGGAAATGACCCGCCGGATCACCTGGCCCAAGGTGGCTTGGGTCGGGGTCGTGCTGGTTGTGGCGTTGGTGCAGTTGTTTGCGCAGTCATACAATCCATTTATTTATTTCATTTTTTAATTAGGTATGAATTCGATAGAAGCACATTCGACGGCGAGGATCAAAGCGAAGGTGACGCGCGAGGAGCAGGCGGCGCAGGAGCTAGGCAGCACGGAGTTTACGCGGGGGACGCGGGTGGCGTTAGTGGTGGTGTTTCTGGCGGCCATTGTATCTGTGCCGCTGGCCCAATTATACGCCGCATTTCGCCAGCCTGACCGAATCACGAGACTCACCTCAGGGTTGCTAGGTCTGATGCCAGAGAAGGCGCGGGTCAAGGCGGTGAGCGGTGTGGTTAGTGCGGCAAGGCTACTGCCGCCGCCTTCGCAGATAAAGAAGATAGAGGATGATTGGGAACAGAATTCCGTGGTTGGCGAGGCCTTGTTGCCACCGGTGCAGTCACTGATGTTAGCCTTGGGACTAGGCAACGAAAAGGTCTATCTAGGGCGGGACGGATGGCTTTTCTACCGGGCGGACTTCGACTATGTGACTGGCCGGGGTTTTCTCGACCCCAAGGTTTTGAAGCGACGGGCATCGAGTGGTGGTGAGGGGAAGGTTCCTGAACCCGACCCGGTCAAGGGCATCATCGATTTTCGCGAACAACTTGCCGCGCGTGGCATCGCACTCATCGTCATGCCGGCCCCGGTGAAGCTGACGATTTACCCTGAATTTCTCGCTGGCGGCGGCAGTGGGCATTGGCTCGTGCAGAACCCGTCGTTCGATGACTTCAAACGGCAATTGGGGCAAGCCGGGGTGGCAGTGTTTGACCCTGTTGATTTGCTAGGAAATGTGAAGGCAAGCACACCTGAGGCAAAACTCTACCTTGAGACAGATACCCACTGGACGCCGCCAGCCATGGAATTGACAGCGACCGAGTTGGCCGGGTACGCACGGAGAGTGGTCAGCCTGCCAGTGGCGCAAACGGCGCGCTTTACCACTGTCGGAAAAACTGTTGAGGCGACGGGCGATATCGCGGGGATGCTCAAACTGCCAGCCGGGCATCGGATGTTTTCACCCGAACGGGTGCAGTTGCACGAGGTTCTGGATGGAAATCGCTATTGGCAACCTGCCGCCGATGCCGAGGTTCTCTTTCTTGGTGACAGTTTTGCAAACATCTATTCGCTTGAACCGATGGGCTGGGGGCATTCTGCTGGGTTTGCTGAGCACCTGAGTCTCGCGTTAGGGTTGCCGATGGATTCGCTGTGCCGCAACGACGCTGGGTCCCATGCCACCCGAGAGATGTTGGCCAAAGAGCTTCAGCGCGGCAATGACCGGTTGGCTGGCAAGAAGCTCGTGATCTGGGAATTTGCCTCACGCGAACTTGCTTGCGGCGATTGGAAGCGGCTCAGCATGGCCCTTGGCGAAAAGCACGACGTCGGGATGTATGCGCCTGCCGATGGAGAAATCGTGGGGATTCGTGGCGTGGTGCGTGCCGCCTCGCCTGCGCCGCGTCCCGGGACTGTCCCATACAAGGACCATATCGTGATGGTCCATCTCACAGACATTGAGTCGATAGATGATCCAACCGCAGCCGGTAAGGAGGCTGTGGTATTCCTCTGGAGTATGCGCGACAACATCGCCACTGCCGCTTCTCGCTACCGGCCCGGTGATGTCGTTTCCTTGCGGCTGCGACCCTGGAGTGATGTGGCGGAGAAGTATGAGGCAATTAACCGGAGCGAACTCGACGGCGATGATATCCTGCTCGCCACACCGGCGTGGGGCGAGTAGTTGTCAGTTCTCAGTTTCAAGCTATCAATACTCTCACCAACCCAAACACAAAATAATATGATGAAATCAACCATGAAACAATTCATCCGGCGGATATCTATAGGAGCGCCTATCTCGGCGCTGGCACTTGGCCTCTGGCTTGGACTTGCTCCGGACTCCCGACTTGCCGCCGCCGAGACGGGTATCTCCACACAGGAAGTTCTGAAACTCACCGGGGGCCGCAGGGTAAAAGCGGCGTGGATTCAGGGGACCGATCAGGATCAGAAAACCATGTTCCTCGACACCATGGATGGCGTCGTCCAGCAACTGCCGTTTTCCGGAACATCGCCGCTGCTCACCCAAGACGGCCGCCGGATCGTGGTCACTGCGGGCAAGCCAGGAACCGAGCGCAGGGTTATGATGTATGACACGGAGACCAAAAATGTCACGGAGGTGGCTAAAGGTCCGGGTAATGCCGTGATGGCTGTCTGGCAAGATCCCAAGACCAAACGTGACTGGGTCTATGTCAATGACTGCGGGGACAAGGGCGAGTCGTGGGATGTGCCGGCCGGCAAGATCTATCGGTTTCCTGTCGACAAGCCCGAGGCTCGGGAGTTGTTCTGGGAGCGGACGTCAAGCCACATCTATCTAATGATATCGGCCGACGGCACGCATGCCTGCCTTGAACCGACATGGTCTAACATCGGTCAGCTGAGTCTGGTGTATGATGCCCAAGGCAAGTGCGACCAAGACAAGTCTGTCTTCAAACCGATAGGCGGCGGCTGTTTCCCGTCATTGGCTCCCGACAACTCGTACCGCATGTTCCGCTTGGAAGGAGATCACCGGGCGATCAGCATGACTGACGCAGATGGAGCCAACCCCCGCAAGGTCGATGTTACCGGAATGCTCACCGAGGCCCAGAAGGCCAATAATACTTGGCTCACCAGATGGAGCACCGATCCTCGCTATATTACGATCGTAGCGCCGGCCGGCCCCAATGCGCAGATCTGGATGGGACGCTTCGATGAGGGAGCCACCAAGATTGAGGAATGGGCTCGGGTGTCGCCAGAAAAAGGTCCACAGTGCTGGCAATCCCAAGCATGGATTGAACCGGCATCCGGTGGCCGGAGCGCTCCGTCCAACAAGTGATTTAACCTATATCTGAGCAAACCAACAATGACGCGACCTATGCGACGGACAGACTCGATGGCTAACATCTGGGTAGTGATGGCCGGGCTTTGGCTTGGAGGGATGGCCAATCCTGCGGGAGCGGCGCAAGCGCCTGAATGGCCGAAGGTGCCGGGCGCCGTGTTTGCGATGCGTGATGGCAATCCCGTGACCCCCGTGGTGGCGTTGGATGCCAAGGGACGGGACCTGATGGCCTTCAACTGCGCGGCGCGCGGGCGAAGTCTGCTAGGCCGTAGTCATGAGCTGTTCTGTGATGGCGGGTCGTTCGTTGCATCGGATGCTGGCACGTGGATAGGCACACAAGTGGCGAAATCCGGCATGTTCACCTTTGAGGCGATGCTTACGCCAGCAGAGGTTTTACTGAAGACGCCCGGGGTGGTGTTAGCCTATGGTGATGACCAGAGGGAGGATGCTGCGCTGGTGCAGGACAAGAGCGGCCTGTCGCTGCGCTTGGGTGGGGTCCAATTGATCCCCCTGTTTTTGCTGGATACTGCCAAGCCGGTTCATATAGTCATTGCCTGCGGAAAAAACCAGTGGTCCGCTTATTGCGATGGTAAACCGTGCGGATCCGGGCCGCTGGCGGACGGGGGGCCTGCTTGGGGGACCCGCCAATTCGTCATGGGAGCCGCATGGTCGGGAGCCGAACCCTGGCACGGACGGATGGAGGCAGTGGCGGTATTCCCGAAGTCACTGAGTGCCGCAGACGCGGCAGCGCAGGCCGCAGCGAGCAAGCTATTGACGTCCGGACGCAAGCCAGCGAGCTCCATTCGGTTTACGGGGACGCTTGTGCGACAGGCGAAGACGTCCGAGCTCAGGGAGATCCGGCCGTACACGCGGAGTCTAACTGCCGCTGAATACAAGGTTGAGAAGGTGTTGGCAGGCGAGTGGAAAGAGCCGACCATCACTGTCCTGCACTGGATGATCATGGACGGCAAGCGCCTGTCGATCGCCGATCGTGAGGTGGGCGCGACGGTGCAACTCAACGTCGATCCCTTGAGCGAGCATCCTGAACTGGAAAGCTCTCGGCGCGATGAAATGACGGATGGCGAATTGATCATAGATCCGTATTACTGCGAGTCCGAAGCGACCACCAAAGTCACACCGAAATAGCAATTCATGGAAGCTAACACAAGTTCAGTGACGTGGAGAATGGCCCTCGCATAGGGTTTGCCAAATTTTGGGCTGGCGATCCCGCTAGAGCCGGTGCAGGGGTTTTTGCAGGGTGGCGACCTTCGCCACTCTTGGCATTTCCGGTGGGATGCAGACAGCTTAGAAGCCTGCCGTCCATGACAGGCTGGAAGCCTATCCTCCTACCAGTTCAACAGTAATGGGCGTGACGCCTGCTGCGGTATGATCATCCACAGGGTCACCGGCTGAAAGATTGATCCGCATAGTCCGTAAGTCGTGATTGGCTAACGCTACCATCCATGAATACCACTCGCAGAGAATTCCTCCACAAGACGGCATTGGCCATCGCGATGCCAACGATCATTCCCTCCCGGGTGCTCGGCCGTGACGGCGCGGTCGCGCCTAGCAATCGCATTGCATTGGGTGCCATTGGCATCGGCCCGCGCGGCCGCTTGGTGCTCGACGCGTTTCTCAAGCAGCCGGACGCGCAGTTTGTGACCGTCTGTGATGTGCAAGCAGCCAACCGTCACACCGCCAAGATGATGGTTGACCGGAAAAACGGCAACCAGGATTGCAGTTCCACGAGGGAAATGCTTGAGGTGTTAGGTCGTGACGACATTGACGCGGTGCTCATCGCCACGGGTGACCGTTGGCATGCTGTGGCCACCATGTTTGCGGCCAAGGCAGGCAAGGACGTCTATTCGGAAAAACCCTGTGCCATGACCATCGCCGAGTGCGGCGATCTCGACGATACCGTCCGCCGCTACAACCGCGTCTTCCAAGCCGGCACTCAGCGCCGCGATGTCGCCAATTTCCGCTATGCCGTGGATTTGGCCCGCAGCGGCCGCCTCGGTAAAATTCACACGGTTCATGCCTCGATCTATCTGCTCGAGGAACGTCTCGACTGGCTGCCGGCCGAACCCGAGCCAGACCCGCAGGTGTGCGACTGGGATCGCTGGCTCGGCCCGGCTCCGTGGCGGCCGTACAATGGTGAGTATGTGCGCGGCCAATGGCGCTGCCACGCCGATTTTGAGGCGCGAGGACGGCTGCTAGATTGGGGCGCTCACACCGTGGACCTGTGCCAATGGGCAACCGGCATGGACGGCAACACACCCGTTGAGTTTGAGCATGACGCGGGAACGATCCGGGCCTGTTATGCTAACGGATTGAAGCTAGTCATGCGGCTCGGCGGATTCAATAATGAGGGACAATGGCATGACCTCGGCACTTGCCCGGTGCGCTTCGAGGGCGATGGCGGCTGGGTCGAGGTGGGGGACGCCGCTAAGATCTTGGCAGAACCAGCCAGCCTGCTAGATGGCTACCGCGCCGATGGTATGGCAGGAACCGATCCCACGGCGCATGTCCGGGATTTCCTCAATTGCGTGAAATCCCGAGCCACCACGTCCTCCAATTCCGTGGCGACCCGCAGCAGCCACATCGCCTGTCATGCGGCGGCGCTGTCATGGCGGCTCGGCCGGAAACTCGCTTTCGATCCAGCTAGCGAGTTGTTTGTTGGAGACGACGAGGCTAACCGGATGCGTCGCCGTGCCCGCCGCGCTCCTTGGCACGCCTGATCCCTTAACTCATATCATCATCATGCCCACACCTTTTTCATCTTCCGCTGAGCTCGTCGCCGTCCTGAACTCGGACGCCGACACCCTCAAAAAAGCCCTCGCCTGCCAGCAGCTCGCCGTCGTCGGCGAGCCCGAATGCGTGCCTGCACTCGCCAAGTTGTTAGCCGATGACAAGCTAGCCGATTATGCCCGCTGTGCGCTGGAAATGATCCCGGCACCAGCCGCAGGCATCGCCTTGCAGAAAGCACTGGCCGATTCCGATGGCCACCGCCTGTCCGGCGTGCCGGATTCGTTGGGAGTGCGCCGTGAACTGGTATCAGTTCCCGAATTGTGTCGATTGGCAGTCGGTCCGGATGCACTCGTGGCCGCCGAGGCACTCGCGGCCTTGGGGAAAATCGCCAGTCCAGAGGCCTTGAACGGCTTGCTTGCCGCGCTGAAAGATCCGGCTGACGCTCGGCGTTTGGCAGGAGGCCATGCGGCGCTGGCGGCGGCTGATATCTTGTTCAAGCAGGGGGATGCCAAGGCTGCCAGAGGGATGTTAGATTCGCTGGCTGGTGCCAAGTTACCGCCTCATTTGACGGCTGCGGCGGTGGCGCTGGCAAGCCGGGCGGCCCGCCGGCGGATCTTTGATGGCAAGTCCTTAGCCGGTTGGGAAGGGGACCTCAAATGGTTCCGTGTCGCCGATGGCTCTGTTGTCGCTGGTAGCATGACCCAATCTATCCCGCAAAATGAGTTTCTGTGCAGCGCCGCCCAATACGGAAATTTCGAACTGCGCCTCAAGGTGCGTTTGATCAATGGCAAGGGCAATGGAGGTGTCCAGTTCCGCAGTCAACGAGTTCCTAACAGTCGGGAAATGGCTGGCTATCAGGCGGATATGGCAACGGATTACTGGGGTGGACTTTACGACGAGAGCCGCCGCAATGCCTTCCTAGCCAAGCCGGATCCAGTGGCCCTTGCCATGGTGCTGAAACCCACCGATTGGAATGATTACGTGATCCGCTGCGAGGGACCGCGAGTCCGGCTGTGGCTCAACGGTCTGTTGACCGTGGATTTCACCGAGGTCGATGCTTCGGTGGTACCGAGCGGGCATCTTGGCCTGCAGATTCACAGTGGTGCCCCCTCGGAGTCATGGTATAAGGATATCGATATCGAAGAGCTGTGAGGATATGAAAGAAACGTTTTTCTCATATCAACCGTGGAGCCACTATCGGGAATGGGTGAATTTCCACACTGTGTTTGTTGGGGACGAGGGGCCGGGCAATTCACGGCTGAAGGTAGGAGGATATAAGGGAAAAATTTTGATGTGCGACAATGGGATTGCCTCGGAGTATGGCAAGTTTGCGGCAGATACAGTGACCACTTTGGTCCTCCATAACTCGGACGCTTGCCGCACTCGCCAAGGACTCCGACAAGGCGCTCGCCTCGGCCGCTCAGCAGACTTTGGAGTATTTCGACGGCCTCGCAACAACCGCCGATCTCATTGCCTCATGGAATGTCAGCCGACCCTGTTTGGCCAAGGCTCGTGGCTCGATCTTCGATGATGCCTTCGGCCCGGAGAGGAGCGGTGAGAAAGTTGATTGGACGCTGCTCACATTGAAAGCCTCTGCCAATGGTGTTTACGTCGCAGATCTGGCCCATGTCTTCGGAGGCGAGAAGCGCGTTGCATATATGAAAGCCGCGCTTCATTCCGTGAAGGGGCAGGAGGTGCTTTTTGGCACTGGCAGCGACGACGCCATCAAGGTTTGGCTTAACGGGATATTCCAGCTAACGAGGAGTGATTATCATGCAAGGCTATCTGTCGCCTTGTGGCGCGCGGTGAGCGTCGCCGCAGCACCGGAAGTGGCGCTTGACGCAAGCGGCAGGGCAGCCACAGACTCGGCGTCTATCCCAACTTCAGCCAACACGACATCATGACGCACAAGACACCGGAATTTGAAGCGCTCAACGAACTGTCCGCCCGAGTGGGTGGAGATCCCGCATGGGTGCAGGGGGCGGGAGGCAACACGTCTATCAAACAGGATGGGATTCTCTGGATCAAGGCCTCGGGGCTTTGGCTGATGCATGCCCGGGAGCAGGAGATCATGGTGCCGGTGGCGCTTGACGCGTTGCTCGGTGCCTTGGAGCGTGCTGATCCGCTTGCTGAGCAGGCCCAACATTTCGTTTGCGAGGATCTCAATCCGTCAGGGTTGCGGCCATCTATCGAGACCACTGTTCATGCTCTGATGCCGCAGAAGGTTGTCGTCCATGTTCACTGCGTGGAAACCATCGCCCTTGCGGTGGCGGAAAATTCCGAGAGCCTCATTCACGAGCGCCTGGCCGGATTCCGGCATGCTTTCGTCCCCTATATTCGGCCGGGTTTGCCGCTTGCCAGGGCAATTGCCGCGAGCTTGGGTGAAAACACTGACGTGGTGGTTTTGGGAAACCACGGCCTGGTGGTTGCCGCCGGTACGGTTGCCGCTGCGGAAATGTTGTTGGAGAAAGTCGCCGCCGCGCTGGTGAAC
>JBAXCM010000086.1:0-12030 GCA_037141475.1 Verrucomicrobiota bacterium
CTGGTATTTCCACTTCAATAGAGCATCGCCGCTAAGCCCGACCGGCGGCGGCCCCTTCGTATCGTTAGGACTGAGGTTGGCTAAAACCTTCTGGGTCGATTGGTGAATCGCAACACCCCGGGTGGCGTAATCGTCGCGTAGCGTGTCGGGCTCCGGGATGACCTTGTCAGCAAACATCGCCTTGTGCTTTTCGTCGGGCTGCCAGTTGCGATGCGGTGCCTTGTGGTGACACATCAGAAAGAATGGCTTGTCCTGTGGCCGGTTTTTGAGGAACTCAATGGATAAATCCGTGATAATGTCGGTGACGTAGCCGTTGATGACACGACGACCTGACGCCTCCAAAAACGCGGGATTGAAGTAGTCACCTTGGCCGGGCAGGATCGTCCACCGATCAAAGCCTGTTGGGTCGCTCTCCAGATGCCACTTTCCAAACATGCCGGTGTAATAGCCTGCGGCTTGGAGATACTTCGCTACCGTTGGCTGCGACCCGTCAAAACGGTTGAATACCGTCACACCATTGATGTGACTGTATTTCCCAGTTAGGATTGAAGCCCGACTCGGCGTGCAAATTGAATTGACTGCAAACACCCGGTCAAAACGCATGCCCTCCTTGGCTAGCCGGTCAATATTTGGCGTCTGGTTCACCCGGCTGCCATAAGCGCTGATAGCGTGGGCGGCGTGGTCATCGGCCATGATAAAGAGAATATTTGGCTGCTTGACTTCAGCAGCCTGGAGAGCGGCAAGCGGTGCCAGCAGCAGGGTGGAGAAGAGGAGCATGGGAAATGGGTGCATGGCGTGGAGGTGGGTGGTTGAGGCGACCGAGAGGTTGGGCAAACGTCCAAGAGAACGCGGCGAAAATACTTGGATATGGGATGCTTGTCGATTGAATTTCCGCCAATCCCGGGTCGGCAGATGCAAAGATCGCCGCGGATTTTGACAGAACCAGCGATGCATGGAAGTACACGTCGGCTCAATTACCATTCATGAACAAGTATATCATTCCCCTGATCAGCGGTATCCTCGGCGGCACGCCTGGGATGGTACAATCCCAGACATCCGCGGTTGAGCCACCGCAACGCGGGTTTATCAGCTCGACCCCGGCTGAAACCTGGGAACACGGCTTGATCTCTGGTAACGGAACCATGGGTGCCAATGTAATGAGCCGCCCCTTGCAGGAAACCGTCATCTTCACCCACGAACGGTTGTTTTTACCGCAGGGACCGCCACACATGCCACCGGACAACGCCGCCCGGCTGTTTGAAATCCGCAGTTTGATAGATCGCGGCTTGTACAAGCAGGCCACCAACCTGCAGTTTGCCATGTCCAAGCAAGAGGGCTTCATGTATCCTGACCCGTTTGTGCCGGCGTTTGACCTCAACATCGGGATGAACACGGATAAGAACATCAAGGATTACGTGCGGTCCGTGGATTTCCAAACCGGCGAGACCTTGGTCCACTGGGCAGACAATCGCGGCGTGTTCGAACGCCGGCTGTTTGTGTCGCGCGCCGACGGGGTGGCTGTGATGCTCATCAGCGGTCCGGGCCAAGGCGCGGTAAATTGCACACTGGCGCTCAGTCCGCGCCAAGTGGATGAGAAACTCGGAGCCAGGACTCTCAAACAATCCGAGGAAGTCTTCAAAGAACATGTCTCCAATGTCTCAACCCACGCTGAAAAGTCATGCATAACCTACAAAAACACGTTTTCCAAGGCCTATCCCGGCAGCATTCATGCGCTGGAAGGTCTTGCCTGCGTGGTTGCCAAAGGCGGCAGCACCCAAGCCGAGGGCAACTCCCTGGTAGTGAATGGGGCGGATCAGGTATTGGTTCTGATTGATATACGGATGCTCTATGATCCGGCGGTTTCCCAACTCGAGGAAAGCTCAAAACACCTGGCCAGCTTGGGCGCGGATTATTCAGCGCTGCTCAAGCGCCACGCCGCTATCCATGGCGAGTTGTTCAAGCGCGTAAGCTTGGACTTGGGGGGCGGCGCGGACCGTCAGCTAACCACCGAGGAACTGCAGGCAAAATCGACCAATGAACAACTCAATCTGGCGCTCATCGAGAAGGAATTTGACGCCGGGAGATATAATATCATCTCCGCCACTGGCCAACTCCCGCCGAATTTACAAGGCGTGTGGGGAGGGACCTATGTTCCCGGCTGGGCCAGCGACTATACCCACAATGGCAATGTGCCGTCGGCTATCGCCAGCACCATGATGGGCAACACCCCGGAACTGATGTTAGCCTACACATCCTATATTGAGTCGATCGTTCCATGGTTGGAGATCAATGCCAAACACATGTTCGGGGCCCGCGGCGTCGTGCTGCCATCACGCTCTACCACCAACGGCTTCAACAATGCCCTCGCCGAGGATTTCGCCGGCGGCTTCTGGGTCGGTGGCGCAGCATGGGCCGCCCACTTCTTCTATGACTACTATGAGTACACCGGCGACCGGAAATTTCTAGCAGAGCACGCGCTGCCCTACATGCAAAAGGTCGGGCTGTTCTTTGAGGACTATTTGTACGAAGGCGCAGATGGAAGATATGTGTTCTCGCCCACTCAATCGCCGGAGAATTTCCCGAAAAACACGAAGTCTCAGGGAACATTCAATGCGACAATGGATATCGCCGCAGCCAAGGAACTATTCAACCATCTGATCAAGGCATCGGAGATTTTGGGCGTGAACGCGGGCAAAATCCCGCTGTGGAAGACAATGCTGGCTAAAATGCCGGACTATCAGATCAGCGACGAAGGCTTCGTCAAGGAATGGGCAACCCCAAAACTCACCGACGACCTCAACCACCGCCATTCGTCACAACTTTACGCCCTGTATGATGGTATTCCCGACGAGATAGCTCAAAATCCCAAGCTCAAGGATGCTTTCAAAAAGATGATCGAACTCAAGCTGCAACGTCATTGGAGTGGCAACACCTCTGGCTTTATGTCCTTCGGGTTGGTACAACTCGGTCAGGCATCCACCAGTCTCGGCGAACCGGATCTCGCCTATCAATGTCTCGTCCCTTTGGTGAATCGCTACTGGCTGAGCAACCTCGCATCAATGCACAATCACAAGTCATTGTTCAACATGGACATCAGTGGCGGCATGCCCGCAGTCATCATCAAAATGCTGATGGCTTCCGAACCCGGCCACCTCAAACTGCTGCCCGCCGTGCCGAGCGCCTGGCCTAGCGGTGAAGTCTCCGGCCTGCTGTGCCGTGGCCAGATCACCCTCACCCGCTTGGCCTGGGACAAGAGTTCCATCAAAGTGAGCCTGCGCTCCGTCATCGACCAAACGATCCGCCTGGAAGCCGCAGGCTCCAGCCAACAGGTGTCTCTGCCCGCCGGCAAGGAAGTCTCGCTGGAATTGAAGAAATAGGGCTTTACGCGTTTGACCAATGCCGTTAGTTTTCGCCCGGCCGACGGGCTCAAGTTCCGTCAAGTCCAATAACCCCAAACCCACCGATACAACATGAAACTGCAAACCGTCGTATTCACCGGTGCCCTGCTGGCCCTGCCAACATGGCTCCAAGCCGCTGCGGCCCCGCCGCCATCATTCACCGGCCACTACGTGCCAGGAGTTGAAGGCATCAAGGACGCATCACTGCCGCCACCCGGATTCTATCTGCGCGACTACAACGCATTCTACACCGCCGACCAATTGAACCAACCTAACGGCCACAAGGCACCGGTGAATTTCGATGCATTTGTCTATGCCAACGTGATTCGTGGCATCTGGGTGAGTGATCTTGAGGTGTTAGGTGGCAACGTTGTGATGGATGCCATCGTGCCGCTGCAATACACCGAACTCAAGATCAACGGTGCGAAGGATCACACCTTTGGTTTCGGAGATATTTGTCTGGAACCTGCAGTCGTCTCTTGGCACGGGTCACAATGGGACGCGGTGTTTGGCTACTCGCTGTGGATTCCATCGGGTGACTCCCAACCGGGCAGCGCCGATCCCGGCAAGGGGTTTTGGGGACACATGCTCACAGCGGGCGGCACGCTGTATTTGGACACCGAAAAGACTTGGGCTCTGTCATTGCTCAACCGCTTTGAATTCAACCAAACGGAACGTGCCACAGACATCAGACCCGGCCAGGAATGGACTGCAGAATGGGGCATCAGCAAATCCGTCATGCCCGGCGTGGACGTCGGAGTCGTCGGCTATTTTCAACGCCAAACGACCCATGACTCTGGCCGCGGCGCATCGACAGCACACGACCAAGTCCTCGCCTTCGGCCCGGAAGTGAACGCGCTGTGGCCGACGCTCGGCCTGTTCACCTCGCTGCGCTATAACATCGAAGTGATGGCTAAGGATCGTCCGCAAGGCCAGACGATCGTGCTCACACTGACCAAGCCGTTCTAACGAGGTTGATCTAATATATTTCGATTAACGCACGGCGCATGGGGTAACTCATGCGCCGTTGCTTTTGGCCAGGCTGGGCACTCGTTGGCGTGCACCTGTTCTTGTCACCTCTGGCAATCCCATCGTTCTGGAAAAGATGACGGAATTTCCCTGGACTGGCGAAAGGAGCGCCAGTGGTCGGGATAGCAGACAAAGGCCCATGCTCAATGATTGAGCCACTCGTTACACGCTGGCCTACTGGGTTTTCAGGGTCCCGGTTCCTTTGAGAGACTTGGGCGTGTTGGCCGCGTTGTAACTGCCCGCCGGTTGTGGCTTGCCATCGACGATGAGCCTGCCAACACGCATCTCACCCTTGAAATTTAGGGCCAGGGTGGCACCACTGGCGATCGTAACATCGGTTTTGTCACCGAGGCTACGGGCCGTAGCAAGCGCCAGGGTACCAGCCGTGACGGTGGTGGGACCTGTGTAGCTGTTAGTTCCTGAAAGCGTCCAGATGCCGCTGCCTGACTTGGTTAGAGCAGTGGTGGCCTTGCCGCTGCGGTCGAAGGGATTGACGAGATTACCGGCGAGTTCGCCGCTGCCTGCGGTGTCGCCCTTGAGTGCGATGATCTTGTTCGCGCTGTGGCCCGAGAGCACGAATGTACTGGTGAGCTTGAACAAGCCCGTACCCGACTGATCGAAGGTCACGGTGAAATTCTTTCCTGCGAGATTCATCACGCGGTCGGAGGTTTCGCCGGAGCCGGTATAGACGAGAGAGCAAGGGGCCTCGCTGTTCCCGATGACGATCTCGCCGGTCTCGACGTCAGTTGGGGCACCGAGGCTGCTGGTGGGCTTGCCTTTGACGTAGCTGTTGAGTGACGAGACACTCAAGGTGCCGCCCTCCAGGATCGTCTGTCCGGTGTAGCTATTTTTGCCAGAGATCCGGAGGATTCCCGCACCACATATCTTTAACAGGAAAGCACCACCGCCTGGACCTTTCGAATTGGATATGTCGGCCGAAACCATGACGGGCTCCTTGGCGTTGCTGGTGTCCAAACACACCACTGCACGTTCCATCAGGCCATTGTTATGGATTGATGTAGTTAGATTCTTAAGAAACGCGGCAGTTTGCTCGCCTGTGAACTCGCCGGGGCCGCCGACGCAGAGCCGGAGGGTGGCCGTCGGGGCTACGGTGATTTTTGCTGGCGTCCATTGGGTGGTATCGCCGTTATAGAGTGAAGCGGCTTTGAGAATGCGCAGGGTGCCGCGCGTGACGGTGGTTGGACCGGTGTAGGTGTTGGTGCCGCTGAGTGTTATTTGGCCCGAGTTGACCAGACCGAAGCCGCCGTAGTTGCCGATCTGATTGAAGCCGCCGGGGCCACTCATCGCGGCGCTGATCAAGAAGTCTGCATAGGAAGTGATCCGGGTGTTTCCGTTAAGCGTGATAGTTCCGCCCCAGCTGTCGCCGAAGCCGTTGTTCGCATTGACTTCGCCGCCGTTCAAAATCAGTGGCGTCTCCCCGTTAACGTGCTCAAGGCCCAGTCGCCCACCTTCGTTGAGGGTGATCGGGCCGGAGCCAAGTCCCTCGTTAGCCACATACATGCAGAGGCAGCCCTGGTTGATTGTGGTGCCGCCACTAAATGAATTTTTCACGTTGTCCAGACGCAGTGTGCCTTCACCGGTTTTGATCAAGCGCCCGCTGCCGGAAACCAGACTTGGAAGCATAACTTGCCCATCTCTAACTGAAACATCAACTGTCAAGTCGCCTGCCAGTTTGATAGGCACGGCAATTTGAGCCACGCTTTGGGTGCTCTGGGTGATGCGTGGTGGGTTGGCGGAACCGTTGGCGGTGAAGGCCAGGCTCTTGCCATCAATTTTAACGGATGGACCCGAGAAGTTCACCTGATTGATCACAAAATCCTCGTGCAAATCATGGGTCAGGGAAAAATTGCCCGGCTTGTCAAAAGTGAAGACGTAGTCAGCTTGACCTGCATTCCGGGGGGCCGACGTTAGATTATTAGACCATTTTGATGCATCACTCCAGTTGCCCGCCTCGCCCATATTCCAGGTGAACACGTTGGGTTGATCGGCATGAATCGCCTTCACGGCAGCAACTACTTCCTTGGGCTTGGGGGCCGGTGGCTTATTTTCGCTAGGCTGCTGCGTCGCCGGTTGGGAAATGACCGGCACGACAGCCGACTTTTCCTCCGTGGCTAACACCGGTGGTGCCGCGTCCTTGAATTCATTAGCCGTGGGCGGGAGTTTCGCTGCTTTTGCCGGGTCGATATACTCTGCGAGGTCGCGCAGGGCGATGACCTTGTAGTGGTTGTTCTTCAAATACTGCATCTGGGCCTTGAAGATCACGGGATCGAGGGAAACTGCCGTGTGCTCCATATCCGGCACGCCATGATAGCAGAGAGTGACGATCTTGCCGCCGGCTGCCTGCCGCACGCTTTTAACAAAATCCTCCACATTGCCCGCGCCAAGGCATGGGATATCAAACGGATTATCCACCGTTGGCCGATATGGGCGGTTGTGGCCGCCGCGCCCGAAGGTGTAGCCGGCAGCAACCAGTTCTGGATAGGTATCCGTGTTCACTTGAAAGACTGGCCACGCAATGGTTACAGGCTTGGGGACGCCATTGGCCACCATGTCATCTTCCAGACTCAGGTAACCGCCGATACGGCAACCACCCGCGTGGCCCGTGGTATGGTTGCCGATTTCAAATCCTTCATCCGCCATGGCCCTCATTTGCCGCCATGTTAGATACCAATCCTTGCGGGTGCGGAAGGAATCAAAGTCGCAGACATAGAACGAACCGCCAAATCCAAATGACTTCAGGATCGGGGCCACCACCGTATAACCGCTGGCAGGCCCGTCGTCGAAGGTGAGCACCACCAATTTGTCGGGAATGGATTTACGCAGAATCCCGCTGGGATCATCGACTTTGGGGGGCTCCGCCCTTCCGATCATGATTCCAGCCACCAGCATGGCACACGTTGTTGCCCTTTGGATGATTGGCCAAGGATATTGAGGCAATGAACGGCAAGGACGCTGGTGTTTCATAGGAACGGCGATTAAGCGGACATCGTGGCGATTCATCAAGGTCATTCCGTGAGGTTGGGGCGATTCCTAGAGCCTGAGAGCTCAGCGTTCGACCTCGTTGTCGACAACGAAGCGAGTATGTCGGATTCCCGAAGTGTTAGTTATGGGCGGAGTCGACAACAATTCTTGCGTGTCTCGTCAGCTTGACCGCAATTTGCCATGCCATGGGAAGCACACATTCCTGCTGGAGACCCCGCCGATGGAGGCGCAGAACCGGGATGGGGCCGATTTGGCTCAATTATAACTCGGAGCCTTGTGATGGGAGAAATAGCCGTCGCCGACATACATTGAGCCGGGGTAATCATCAAACGGGCCGGCATCGGGAGGGAGCTTGATGGTGACGGTGGCGTCTTCCGGTTGGGATTGGGCGATGACGACCGGGGTGCCCTTTGACACCAAGCGGAAGAACTTGGGAGCGAGGTTTTCATGCATGCGGATGCAGCCGTGGGTGCAGGGCTGGTGCTTGACCCAGCCGGTATGAAACCCGTAGTTAGGTTTGAATTCGCACCAATAGGGCATCGGCGTGCCTTTGAATGCCCATCCTGCGGGTTTCTTGTCGAGATAGGTTTGAGTTACACTGTTGCCGCTGTAGGCGTATCCGTGGGTGGCTGCCCGGTGTTTTTCATCCTTGTTGAAAATGGTGAACGGGCCGGTGGGCGTGGCCGCAGGACCACCTGGAATCCCCACTGATACTGGCATGGCCAGCAGCATGGTGCTACCCTCCATGACATAGACCCGCTGCTTGCTCAGTGATACCTTGACCCGAACGTTTTTCGGATTGGTCGGCAGCTTGGTCGGCAAATCGTAGGCTTGATAGGCGGCTAGGGTGGCACCGCCGGGTTGCAGGTTGCAAGACGACAGGAACGCGAGCGAAGCCGCAGCAAGGAGGAGGGTCGGTTTGATGCTCATGGGTGATTTGGGCTGGCGGGACGATATGCAATTTGCGCCCGAACGCAAGCCGCTTACGCAAAAATCAGCCCAATCCGGCACATCACTCGGGGATCAGGTTGGAGCCGAGGAAAATGAACAGCGCCAAAAAGAGAAATAGCAGGGCAAGACCGAGCTTCACTGCAAACGTGTGCTTTTTCTGAAACTCGATGAGCGTTTCACTGCGCAAACCGCCATAGGCCATCAGGAAAATGACGATAAGCGGGGCGATGAAGGCAAGGTTGTAAATGACTAACCACATCACGGCGTCGAGTTTGCCCTTTTGAATTTGATAGATGATAGGGGCATACACTTGGCCGGTGCAGGCGAGTTCGAGCATCGAGATGACCAACCCTGAGATGAAGGCAGCGATGACGAAGTTGCGAGCGCGGGCACCGGTGCGAACGACACCCCGGATGCGGGTCTTGAGAAAGTCGGGCAGTTGCAGGCTCATCTCATCGAGCCGCCCGGCCCGGGCGTGCAGGGCGTCGCGCAACGACAACCAAGCGGCGAACAAGGCGAGCAGACCGAAGAACAGGTTGAGCCACCACTGGATGCCGGCGAAGCGGTGGTTGAGTTGGTCCAACATTTCGTAGAGGACCAGGCCGGCGGCGAGGTAGGCGATGAACACGGCGCTGATGAAGGCGGCGCCGACCATGAGCATTTCTCGCGGGGTACGGCGGGCGATTTGCAAATAGGAAAGGAAGAAGATGATGGTGGCAAAGGCGCAGGGGTTGATGCCGTCGAGCAGTCCGCCACCGAGCACGATGGGCAGGGTGACCGCTTGATACCGGCGGTCCACTTCCTTGGCGGCGGCGATTTGTTCGGTTTCGTCGAGTTGGCACCAAGTATCGTCCTGGGCTTCGGCCATGGTTTGGGCGAAGAGTTTGCCGAGGGTGGAGGGGGAGATATCGGTGCCGATGACGAAGCCGGCTTGGGTGAAGACGCCCGGGGTGAGCGAGTGCTTGATGGCGGGGACGGTGAAACGGCCGCAGAGTGCCTGATTGAGGATGATGCCGGAGGGCTCCAGGATGTTGGTTTCAGTGATTTTGACGAGTGGAAAATCCTTTTTGAGAGAGGCGATGTATTGTTTGGTTTTGACGCATTCCGGGCAGCCGGGTTTGTAGAAAAACACCACATCCAGCGAACTGCGGGCCGGCGGCGGCGCGGCGGCCGGTTCGTCGGTTAGGATCGGAGTGTCCTTGGCAGCGGGCTTGACGGCGCTTTCAGCCAGTGAGGCAAAGGTGGCGAATCCCTTGGTTTGGACCGGGTTGATGCGGGCGTTGAGCAGCTTGAGCTTGTCCGGTTGGATGGTTGCCGGGTTGACCACGGCCAGCAGTGGCCGCAGCGCGGGGGTGGCGCGTGCTGCATTCTCGCCAAGCCATTCACCGATGCGATAAACGGCGTTGGTTTCCTTGGATAGGCGTGGCAGTAGCGCCACGAAGGCGTCCAGATCGGTGGGCACTCCTTGGGCGATAAGGGCGAAGGACGCCTCGAAGCGCAGCAGGGGTGAGGGATCCTGTTCGGCCATGCGTTTGAGGGCGGCACGGACAGGATCGGCTAGCCGGACTTTTTTCTCGTTGTAGCTGTAGTTCGAGTAATTATCGCGGGTCAGCAGGCTGTCGGAAAAGTGGTGGATCCAATAGTTTTCGGTTTTGGCGGCGCGGTCCGGGAGCACGGCGCGGACAAAGGCCTCCGGGTCCTTGGCGATGGCCTCGGCGCTGGTCGTGATCTCGGCGGGGCGGGCGGTGAGCAGCGCCTGCCAGGCCGCCCGGCGCAGGTTGGCGTCCTTGGCGGTGGTATGCTGCCTGAGCGCCTCGATGATTTTCGCGTTGCTACAATTGCGGCTGGCAATTGCTGCGAGGATGCGCAGCGGAACCGCGGTATCATGTGCCTGAAGAATCGTCAGGCACCAGGGACGGATGATGGCGGCATTTTCGCGCGTGGCGGATTCAAAGCGGTAGCCGTATGCCTCGTGGGGTTGCAGCAGGCTGCCTGGCTTGCCCAACTCCTCCAGGACGAGGTTGACAAGGGCTTTGGCCTTGTCGTTGGACAGGGCGCATTCGGCTGCGGCACCGCGCACTTCGGCCACTGGATCGCGCAACAGGGTGGTGAGCAAGGGCACGGCTTCACGGGTGGACGGGTTGTGGATGTGGGAGCAAATGGCAATCTTCTGCGCGGTCGTTTGGATCGGCAGGTCGCGGATCAGCGCGGTATACCCCTCAGCTTGCCCGGCGCGGGCGAGATTCACCGCGGCATTGAAACGCAGGCCGGGCGGTGTCTCGGGTGTGAGGCGCTTGGTGATTTCACGGACGAGTTCAGCTTGAGCGGCGGGAATCGTGGGAACGTTCCGCTCAGCAGGTGCCGACTTGAGGCTTTGGCCGGGAAGCTGGAAAGCCTCGTAAAGGGGATCCAGCGCAGTGGGTTCGGCGCTCTCTTTGGCGGCACTGAGGGCCTCCAGCAATTGTGGATCGGTGCGCCGCGTCCCCGATGCCGGCAGGTCCAGTCGCTCGAGGATGGCGTTGGCCTTTTCCTGGCTGTCCGATCGCAGCGCAGCAACCAGCACACTCGCCGATTTGTTGCTTTTCAGCGCATCTTCATCGGCGGCGATCACGCGAAGTGCGGCACAGGCCACGTCGAGGTTGGAATCCGCGGCAAAGCGCAGGGCCAGAGACTCGAACGACTTGTTAGACTGAATGGCGCGGAGTGCGGCAAGCCGGGCCTCTGGGGGCGCGGCGTCGAGTTTTGCGAGGATTTCGGGATCGAGAGTTTGTTTCATGGCACCATAGCCTTCGATGACAGGGCCGGCCATGGCGTCGCTGGCGAGGAACATCGCCTTGAGTTTGGGCAGCGCATCCTTGGCTCCGAGGGCCACGACCGCATTGATAGCGGCAAAGCGAACGAACTCATCGGTATCCTCTAGCAGCGCGAGGCAGGCGTCTTTTGCCTTGGTCAGTCTGCGCTTGGTGACGTATTCGAGGGCTGCGGCGCGCACCCGCCAGCGCTTGTCGGTGAGCGAGTGGAGGATCGCTTCGTCAGCCGTGGGGGCGCTTTTCTTGGGGCCGTAGGAGGATCGCTTGTTATCGCCGCTGAGAGTGAGGCTGGTGTGGATGGCGGAGACGAGCAAGTCTTCGTCCGGGTGGTTGAGGAAGGAACTGACAAGCTTTTCGGTGTCCGGACCGGGAATGTCCTTGAGTCGGCGAAGCGCACCGTGAATGACGTTGGCGTCAGGCTCTTGAGCGAGCAGCGGAGCGAGGACGGCCACTGCCGGCGCGCCGCCGCAGCCCAGCAGCGCATCGATGGCCGATTCGCGCACCAGTGGGTCCGGGTGGGTGATAAAATCACGCAGGATCGGCAGCGCAAGACTGCCAGCACTGCGCACCGTGGTCAGCGACGAGAGCAGTTGGTCGCGGCTGCCAAAGGCGAGTTGGCGGGCGGTATCGGCTGCTTGGTCGCCGAGTTGGCGGGCCAGGGTGATTTGGTATTGGGCCTCGCGAACCCGGGCACGGCTGCCGGCGGGTAAGGTGGGCGTGTCGTTGAGGAATGTTTCCAGGAAGCCGACGGCGCTGAGCCCCTCCGCCTCCAGCATGCGGCGGGCGCGACTGGCTTTGTCGCTGTCATCGGCGAGCAGGTCGCGCAAGTAGCTGCGACG
>JBAXCM010000087.1:0-12020 GCA_037141475.1 Verrucomicrobiota bacterium
GTTCTCACGGTGAGAGATGCCTTGTCGAGGTGGAGCCCCTCGGCCAAGGCCGCAGGCCGAAGCGTCACCGTGAAGCGGGTATCCGGCGGCCAGTGATCATCCGGCTGGAACGCCAGCGTGGAACCGTTCTGCCAGGTCCATTTGCCGCGGGTCTTGGGCGTGAGACTGACCGCTTCCGTAGCGTCCTTGCCGATCTTCTCCAGCGGGGCGACTGGCGCACCGGCAAACCTAACCCGCAGCGGACCCGGCTTTAGATCCTTGTCTGGCGCGCCGGCAGCCACTGCTGCAGGCGCTTCTGCCGTCACTTCAACATCCCGCAGCGCGTTGTAGGCAAAGGTGCGCGGCTTGTGCGAGGCCCACCAGCGCCAGCCCTGCAGACCGCCTGTGGCCAGCGCCACCAGCAAGCACAGGCTCAGGGTGACGGCCCGGGGATGGGCCTTGACCAGCCCTTGAAATGATGTTAGGCGACGGCCGCAGCCAACCACCCACGGTGGAGCCGACCATGAGATGCGGCCGAACAACAGGCCGGGTAGGCGGGCGAGAGCGGCGAAGAGAACTCTAACGAACGTTTGGTTGGTTGGCACGGCGGTAATGGATGAAAGTCTGACAAATGAGACGCGAAGCGCCTCTGGGCCAGCTGATCCAGCTGGCCCAGAGTTGAACGATCCAGGCTGTGCCTCAGAGCCAAGGCGCAACACTTGATGACACAAGCGCAGAAAACTTGACCTATCGGCAGCGACTTGGGCTTTTCAAAATTCTCGGGCGCTAGCACCGCCCGCTATGCACGCCAGCGGAGATCAGTTCCGGTTGAAACTCATCAGGAAGCGCAGCACATACCAGAAAAGCAGCGCCACACTGGCAAATAGCGACAACGATGCGGCAACATGCTGACCGGGTTGGTAGCGATACAGCAGGTTGCTGGTGTTATAGAGAATTGCCCCTGAGGCGAAGATGATCATGGCTGCGGAGAACCATAGACCTAACGAGATCGGCAGGAAAAACGAGGCGACGATCAAGCCGAGGACAACGAAGCTGCCGATCTTGAGAATGCCACCGAGGAAGCTGAAGTCCCGCTTTGTTGTTAGAGCGACGGCTGAGATGCCGAGCACCATGGCGGCGGTGATCAGGCCGGCTTGCAGCAGCAGCGAGCCGTCCCCGGTGATGACAATGGCCAACGTGATGAGAGGGAGGAAAATGAACGCTTCGGCCGCTGTGTAGAGTGCCAACCCGGCGTATTGCATGCCACTGGATGACCCATTGGTGGCCCAGCGTTCGGCGATCCAAGACACGAACATGAACGCGCCCATGACCAACAGCCAAGAGTAGCGGCTTGTGCCTAGGATTTCGAGTGAAGCCTGTCCCATGCCGAGGCTGAGCAGCAAGCCTTCGATTATGACAAACCCTGCGATGGCACCGGCAAGATGGGCGTAGGTTTTGCGGATGAATTCAGCCCGCGCCGACTCTGGTGAATCTGCGACCATGGTGACGGCATAGGGATTGGTGTAGGAGTTCATGATGGTTGAATAGTTGGAGGGCTAATGATGAATCACTCAAGCGAACACTTCGAAGTTTGCGCCCTTGGCAGCCTGCTGGCAAGTGGGAAAATTGAATTTTTGCAGAACTCATGGCGGATCTTTTACACGGAGCCTGGATGATGGGACCGCCACTCTGCCACACACTCATTTTTTCCCTTTGCCCCCTTGCCATGCTAACAATCCTGCCCCATCCTCCACCCATGCCGCGCATCCTTATCACTTTGGGCGATCCCGCCGGAATCGGCCCCGAAATCATCGACCAAGCCCTGGCTTCCGGCAGCTTGCCCCCTGGCTTTGAGTTTGAAGTTCTCGGCGAGCGTGAAGCCGGCACGCCCGGCAAACCCGACGCCCGCTCCGCTCAGGCAGCCCTTGACGCCCTCCAGCAAGCCGCCAAGCGCCTTACTGACCACACCGCAGACGCAGTGGTCACCGGGCCGGTTTCCAAGCAACGCCTGCAAGCCCTCGGCTTTGCGTTTCCAGGGCAAACCGAGTTTTTCGCTGCGGCCATGGGAGTGGACGATTACGGGATGCTGCTCACCGGTCCCACTCTCAGCGTGGGCCTTGCCACCATCCACGAATCCATCGCCAGCGTCTCAACCCTCCTGACCCAAGAACGCATCTTGCGCATCGGCCTGCTGACTGCTGCCTTTCTAGCAAAACGCGGCGTCTCCGCCCCGCGCATCGCTGTGGCCGGCCTCAACCCCCATGCCGGCGAAGACGGGGCCTTCGGTGATGAGGAATCCCGCATCATCCGCCCCGCTATCGATCGCCTCAATGACCGCTTGCCCGGTGTCTTTTCCGGCCCGGCTGTGCCCGACGCGGTTTTTCGCGCCGCCGCCTGCGGCCACTTCGACGCGGTCATCGCCATGTATCACGACCAAGGGCTCATCCCGCTCAAATTGCTCGATTTTGACTCCGCTGTAAACGTCACCCTCGGCCTGCCCAAGCCGCGCACCAGCCCGGACCACGGCACCGCATTTGCCATTGCAGGCCAGCAGCGGGCCAATCCTGCCTCCATGCTCGCCGCCATCCGCCTTGCCTGTGAACTCGCCTGAGCCACAACCAGCTATTTCCCCTTATTTCAAATAAGGGCGGCGATATCGGGCACTTGTTCTCGAAGGCCCTCGTGACCCACTCGAACTGAATTTTAGCTAAGTCGAAAGCTTGGCAGGCACTGTTGAGGTCGAACCCTGAGTTCCGGACCGTGGCGTGGGCACCGCAACTGCCTGGCAGACGTCACGCCAACCAGGAAAATTCCAACGGTTAGGAAAGCCCGCGCATTGATCCGGCTTGACCGGGTGGATCCGGCAGTCGGCGCCATCTAACATACAGCATTCATGGTTGGTTTTTTCGAGCAATGAGAGTCCCTGCCGGTTGCGGCGCAGGCGGGTGAATCGATCAAGGAACGTGTTTTCCGGCAATCCTAGGAAGGCGGCGATGCGGGCGACCTCGTGATCCTCCAAGCGGACATCTCCCGGCCATTTGCAGCAAGCGGTGCAGCGCTGGCAGACGTAAACCACGCCAGGGTCAAGATGGACGCTGGGATTCACTGGGCTGCCGTGGTCGTGGAGCATCGGATCAGGTGCCGCTGAGGCGTTGGTAGTGGAAATTGACGCGCTTGAGAAATGCCTGCCAATTGGCACCGGGGCGGCCGTGGTCGAGAAGGAGATGGGGGCAATTCTTATTTGGCGGGTGTTTGCCGTGGCGTGGCCAGTGGTAATGGGGGACGACGTTGCGCAGCGGGATGTGGTTGCGGTACATCAGATAGGCGGTGAGTTTTGCACTCCGATCGAGAGTGGCCTGCCAGTTGTTGCCGCGGTTCTCGCACATTTCGATGCCAATGGACAGGCGGTTACCCGGGCCATTGAAGTCGGCGTGTTCGCCCTGCTCGCTCAGCGGCATGTGCTGGATCGCCAACCCTTCGTCCACGGTGAAGTGCCAGATGAGGTAACCGATGCGGTTGCCGCCTGGGCGCTTGCCGGAGCGCAGAGTGCCGCGTTTGAGCGCCAGCGCGTGCTGGGCGGCATTGGCATCCTTGTTCTCGGTGCTGTGAATGGTGATGTACTGCGGGGTCATGGGGCGCACCACTTTGCGGCCGTAGGTGCCGCGCCCCACCATGTCCACTTTCAAATGCACCTCGCGCAGCAGTGCTGCGGCTGAGACTTGGCCGCCACGGCCACCTTGGTCGCCACGGTCACTATAAGCCAAAGCGGGAGCAGCGTTGGTGCCGGACGGGCTGGGATGGCGTTGGTGCCAGGAATCTGGGCCGCCGCCGGGAGGGCCGATGGGTTGGCACTGCAGGCTGCAGAGGCCCAGTGCCACCAGGGAAATTAAATAACAAATGCGGGTCATGCCCGGCACTCATACCACTGAAGTGGCTCTTGCCAAAGCGATTGTTCTAACACTCGTCAAGTTATCTGCTCTTGTGACTTCAACCTTTGCATCTTGGGTTTCAGACGCAGCCTCGCTAGCGGTCAGATTCACACCGGAATCCTATTTCCACGGGATGCCCATGCCTCAGTGGGGGCGGTGGATGTTAGAACGTGTATTTCGCCGAGAAGGAATAAAGATTGCGTTGGTATTCGCGACCTTCGGCGTATTGCGTCGAGGTGCCGACGATCGCTGGTTCCTTGTTCACCGCGTTGTCATGAGACCACGAAACCTCCGCTGTCACGTTGGGGGAAAACGCATAACTAGCCATCAGGCTCGGGGTGTAAATCCAGTCATTGCGCAGAGCGGGGGCCTGCCAAACGCAATTGTAAACCGTGCAGCCCGCACCCACGGTGAACTTGTCGGAAAGCGCATGCCGCCAGCTCAGGTCATATTTGATATCCTGATAGACACTCTGGCTGGTGAACGCCGGTTGCTCAAAGCGCGTCATCTTGAGGGTGCATTGATCCTCCTTGGTGGCCAGCACAGTGATCTGGCCGTCGACATACCAGAGCGTTTTTCCGCGGTCGAAACCGGCTGGCGTAGCGTCCAGCCAGTCGCGCATATCCGGCCCGGTCATCACGGCGAGTTTGAGCCACGGAACGGGTGCGCCTTCGATGCCGGCGAGCAAACGCTGGTAATTGTTATCGTAAGGGCTTGTATTTGTGAGGACGCTGCCCGGAGCGGCACCTTCCTTCAGCACGGTGCCTTGGCTTTGGTGGCCGTATCGATAACCGACAAACAGTTTGGTCTTGTCCATCACCGCGTAGCCGATGTCCATGCCGCCGCTCACCTCCCAGCGGTCGATGTAGTTGTCGTAAACAAAGCTGTTCTTGTTAGCTGCCAAATTTGCCTGCTGCTCGGCCTGGAAATCATGAACATAACTGGTAAAAACCGGCCGGAAAAACCACTTGTCGGCCGGAATCGTCACCTTGATGCTGTCACGATAAAGCGCGGCGTCACACCGGTCGCGCATGGGAATGCCGCCCATCGCGCGGCAATCACCCGGCCGAATAGTTGTTAGGGAGAGATCGCTGCCTTCCGTCCAGACCGCGCTATTGAGCCACTCGTAGGAGACCCCCGAGACATTGCCGTTGATATTGAGGTTGGCGCGATGTGCCACATAGTTTTGGGAAGAGGCGGACTCGTACCAAACCATGTCCGGCGCGTAGGACAGGGTGGCGGAGAACCCAGGCCCGGCAAGATAGGTTAGGTTCAGGGATGGTGTGATCATAGTGACCATTGATCCCTTGTTAGGGACCGCGATGAGAGAGTTCGGCGGCGGGGTGAGATAGGGATAGGCTGCCGTGTTGAGAAGGTAAACATTGTCATCGTAGGTCTCCTTCAATGTGAGGTCCGCCTTGAGCGTGAATTCGTCGGATAGTTTGAATCCTTGGGCGGGGGCACCGTGGGCGTTGGCCAGGAGAGTCGTGAGGCAGAGCAACCGCGCAAGGCTGGCTGGTTTCATACATGGGGTCGTCAGTTGAGGCATCATTTTTTTTGGTTCTGTGATCCGGTCAGCCGTTCGCCCGCGTCATTGGGTTGGTGGCTGGCATCGTCAAAGTTGATCTCGGCACATTGGGAGGAGGGCATCCACCGAACTGGCTGCGGATCGGACTTTCGCGGAACCGAGCATGAAACAGCCACGCGGATATTGCTCCGCATATCCTGTGATTCACATGGCGTCCCGTGTGCACATTCACTTCGAAATTTCTCCACGCCTCACAGTCCACAGCGCAGCCTCAGAATGCTGACGGCCGACCTGACACCAGTGACAGCAGCGGGATGATGGGATCCCGCCAAGCCGGTCAAGGGCCGCCCCTTAGGTGACAGCATCAAACGGGTCGAAACCACCGCAGACGAGGAGCGTTTGCTACTGCCTCACGCACTCATGCCGGAAGGGTACGGCCTGATCCTTCAGTGCCCTCAAACCGGATTGCAAAAACGGCCATTTAGAAGCGGGTACGGGTGGCGGGAATCGAACCCGCACCTCAAGCTTGGGAAGCTCACGTTCTGCCATTGAACTACACCCGCGTTGCTGCCGAAGCCCAAGGCAATACCGGGATTGAGGAGTTGGCAACGCTAAATGTGATCTGCTAAATGGATTTTTTCGCCGCAGTTCTGGCTACTAGCCGGCCTAATGACTGCAGAGGTGCAGGAAGAGCCCCTTGTTGAGGCAGCGGGCTCATTGGCGCTTCATCGTTCTCGGCGGTCATGAACAGGCGCCTGCCACCGGCAAATATTCTTGGGCGGTAGAAAATTGCCACCATCCCCCGCCTAACATGCCGCTAGCGCCTGTTCCAGATCGGCGGTTAGATCAGCGACATCCTCGAGTCCGACGCTCAGGCGCATGAAGCCCTCGCCGATGTCCTCGGGATAATTCAGGACTCCGAGTTTGGGATGATTGCCTTGCTGGGGACAGTGTTGGACCAAGGATTCGGCATGACCGAGACACACGGCATGGGTGATGAGTTTAAGGGCGGCGAGAAACTTGAAGCAGTCGGCCGGAGTTCCTAACAATGAAAAATTGATCATGCCGCCGAAGCCTGACATCTGTTTGTTGGCGATAGCGTGCTGGGGATGGCTTTCCAGCCCCGGGTAGCGCACAAACTTCACCTTCGGATGCGCCTCCAAAAACCGCGCAATCTGCAACCCGCTCTCGCAGTGTCGCTGCATGCGCATCGGCAACGTCACCGCACTACGCATCAGTAGCCACGCGTTGAACAGGCTGATCGTCCCGCCCAGATAGATGCTGGCCGCGTCGCGAATACGCGTCATCAGGTCCTTGCCTCCGATGACCGCCCCTCCCATAGCGTCGCCGTGGCCATTGACGTATTTCGTCAAACTGTGGACGACCAGATCCGCCCCCAGTGCCAAGGGTTTTTGGGTCACCATTCCGGAAAACGTGCTGTCCACAGAGAACAGCACGCCGGCTTGTTTGGCAAACCTGGCGATGGCGGCTATGTCACTGAGGTGAGTGGTCGGGTTGGCCGGAATTGAACTTATGGGTGTTTTCCCAAGCGAAGGACTCCGGCAGTGTCTCGGAGGTGCTGTTGAGTTCAAAACTGTTCGCCATGACGATTGGCCGGCGGATGGCCTTGGTTTCGGCATCCATGACGTGCATTTGCATAGTTGGCTTGTTGGTTTGACTGTTGCAGCCCGAACCATTCCCGCTGGCTGCTCGCAGATGGAACGAGAGGCGCGGGTCTAACGTCTATCCCAATCTGAAAGAGCCTGCCGCCGCCAACCCGTACCATTTTACCCAATTGGGCACCAACCCGCACATCACCCTCCATGAAAACTCATATCGCCCTGATCGCCCTCATCCCATGGCTTGGTTCACCCCTGCTGGCCGCCGTCATCGCCAGACCTAACATTGTTTACATCCTCAGCGACGACCTCGGCTACGGCGACCTCGGCTGCTATGGTGCCAACAAGGTGCGAACCCCTAACATCGACCGACTTGCCAGCCAGGGTTGCCGCTTCACGGATGCCCATGCCACTGGGTCGGTGTGCACACCCACCCGTTTTGCCCTGCTCACCGGCCGCTATGCATGGCGCCAGCCGGGCACCGGTATCGCCGCCGGTGACACGCCCGCACTCATCAAACCAGGCACCTCCACGTTGCCGTCGATGCTCAAGGCGGCGGGTTACAAGACGGGATTGGTCGGCAAGTGGCACCTCGGTCTGGGCGAGGCGCCGCACACCGATTACAATGGTGAGATCAAACCGGGACCACTGGAGTTAGGGTTTGACTATGCGTTCTTCATTCCTGCCACGGGTGACCGGGTGCCGTGTGTTTTCGTGGAAAACCATCGGGTGGTGGGTTATGATCCGGCAGATCCTATTCACGTGAGTTATGGCAGGAAAATTGGCACGGATCCGACCGGGGCCGATTCTGGGGTGAAGTTGAAGATTCAAGGTGGGCCCGGCCACCAAGACACGGTGGTCAACGGGATTCCGCGGATCGGTTTCATGACGGGTGGCAAAGCGGCACGTTGGGTGGACGAGCAGATCGCCGACACCCTGACGACCCAGGCCGTCAAGTTCATCGAAGCCAATCAGGCCGGCCCGTTTTTCCTCTATCTGGCGACTCACGACATCCACGAGCCGATGGTCCCTGCTCAGCGGTTTCGCGGGACCAGCGGCTGCGGCTGGCGCGGCGATGTGATCCATCAACTCGACTGGTGCGTCGGTGAAGTCCTCGCCACTCTGGATCGGCTCAAGTTGAGCGACAACACGCTGGTGATCTTCACCAGTGATAATGGCGGCGCCATCAAAGATACCTACAACGACGGCACCAACGCGCTGCACAGCTTACAATCACCTAACGGTCTCCTGCGCGGCGCCAAGGGCTCACTCTATGAAGGTGGCCATCGCGAGCCATTCCTCGCCCGCTGGCCCGGCCACATCAAGCCCGCCACCACTTCCGGCGCTCTCATCGCCCACGTCGACACGCTCGCCACCCTTGCCGCCCTCACCGGCCAATCACTCGATCCGACGGACGCCCCGGATAGCTTCAACGTCTTGCCCGCCCTGCTCGGGGACACGGATGCACCGGCAGCCCGAGACCACCTGGTCTTGCAAAATAACGGCCAGACGCCGCTGGCATTGCGCCAGGGCGACTGGATCCTCATCGAAAAGGGCGGCGGTCCGCGATCTGGCAATGCCCAATCATCTCCTTCAGCGCCCCGTTGCGAATTATACAACCTCGCCGCCGATCCCGCGCAAAGATCCGATCGAAGCACGCAGGAACCCGCCCGGGTCAAAGCCCTTGCCGCCCGCTTGCAGGACATCCGCAGCAAAGGCTGCAGCCGCCCCTGAAGAAGCCCCCTGTTATCTTCGGTCTGCCACCGGGGCTGGTGACCGCGTCGGCGCGTTTAAGAACCTGAGCAATTTTCCTGTTAGGGCGCCGGGTGAGCCATTGGCATGGTCCGTTTTGAGGCTGTGTCGATGTGCCACGACGTCACGGGATTGCCACCGTAGTGGTTGATGAGACTGCCGTCGGCCAGCGTGAGATGGGCGTGGCTGCTGTTGACAGTCAAGCCCTGCAGCCAAAACCAGTCACCATCAAAGTTCACTGTGAACGCAGCGCAATCAAAGTCCGTGTCGGTGTTGCCAAAGGTCATCTGAACCACGCACGGAAAGTTCATTGTGGTGGACGAGCCGTGGCGTCAGTGCGCCAAAATGGGCTAGGCGTGGTCAGGTTGTAGCTGCCCGCCGGCGTTCCAAAGCCCGGCGGTGTCGCCATCGACGTCAAAGAAATACGGCGTGGCTGACGCGTCCCGCGGCAGGCCGTGCATGCTGCGTCTCGCAGCGCGTGCCATGGGCAAACCGTCGGCAGATTGTCGTAAGAATGGCCCCTCTGGCACGGTATCCCACAAACTCTCTGACAAAAATGAAAAAACTGCCCTACCTCACCGCCTGCTTGATTGTCCTCAGCGCCGCCACCTTCGGCCACGCGGCCGAGACGGATGCAGCCGCCCCAAACACGCTCAGCGCGTCCGAGCAGGCTGCCGGTTGGCGACTGCTGTGGGACGGCAAGACTCCTAACGGTTGGCGCAGTGTGCGCGCCGAGGCATTTCCCAAATCCGGCTGGACGATCGAGGATGGCGTGCTGAGCGTGGCACCGACGAAGGACGGACCCGCACCCAACGGCGGGGATGTGATCACCCGCGAGAAGTTTGCCGACTTCGAGTTGCTGGTGGATTTTAAGATCACCCCCGGAGCCAACAGCGGCATCAAGATATTCATCAACCCCTCGCCAGGCAAGAACACGGACCCGTCGCTAGGCCCGGAATTCCAGATCCTCGACGACGCAAAGCACCCCGACGCCAAGCTCGGCCGCAACGGCAATCGCACCATTGGCTCACTCTATGACCTGATTCCTGCCCCGGCCGATAAGTCCGTCAAGCCAGTCGGCGAATGGAATCAGGCCCGCATCCTCTCCAAAGGGCAGCATGTCGAGTTCTGGCTCAACGGCCATAAGTCGGTTGAGTTCGAGCGAGGATCCCCTGCATGGCGCGAAACTGTGGCCACCAGCAAATTCAAAAATGTACCCGCTTTCGGCGAACTCTCGGAAGGCCACATCCTGCTTCAGGACCATGGCAATGCAGTCTCATTTCGCAATATTAAGATCCGCGTGCCTGCCGCACCCTAATTCCTAACAGACAATAAATTCCGAATATATATCTGTTGGGCTATTGATCGGTGACCATGGAACTCTAGCGAGGCCGCGCCTCAGACCCAAGACTTGAAGACAGAAGCAAATAACTTGACCTAACGGCATCAACTTTGGCTTTTCAAGGACTCTAGGATGATGCAATTTGTGGCGGATTAGCGCAATTTGCGCAGCAGCATGGCGAGGGCCTCATCGGCCTCGGGCACGCGGAGTAGTTTGGCTGTGGTGAAGTAGGCGGCGGCGGCGGCGGCAATGGTGATGGTGAGGGCAGCGCAACGCAGCAACAGTGACAGATGGCCGGGGTCGCGCAGCAGGAAGTGGTTGGACGTGAGGCATACGCCGGCCAGCATGGCACCGGCGAGCAGCAGCTTGGCGAGCATCCCTAGCAAGTTTGCCGTATCCAGACCGCCGGAGAATTTTCGCATCATGGCGAAGAGGATGAGGAAATTGAGGCAGGCGGTGATGCTGGTGGTCAGCGCCAGCGATTGGTGGCCCCAGTGGAGTTTGATGACAAACAGATAGTTGCAGGCGAGGTTCACGCCCAGCGCCAAAAGACTCACGAGCATCGGAAACCATCGTTTGTCGATGGCGTAAAACGCCGGCTGCAATACCTTTAGCCAAGCATAAAATAACAGGCCATAGCCGTAAGCGCGCAGGGCGATGGCCGTCTGCAGGCGGTCATGGGCATCAAAGGCTCGGCGTTCGTAGAGCAAGCTCACCAGCGGTTCGGCTAGCAAAATGAGCCCGAGCGTGGAAGGTAGCACCAGAAATGCCACCAGACGCAGGCCTTTCGTCAGGGTCGGCTTGAACTCTGCGGAAATGCCGCCGATGGCCGCCCTCGAGAGTGCCGGCAGGGTGACCGTGGCCACTGCCACCCCAAACACACCGATGGGAAGTTGCATCAGACGGAAGGCATAGTTGAGCCAGCTCACCGCTCCTTGGCACACCGAATAGGCGAACATCGAATTGACCACCACGTTGATTTGTACCACCGAGGCCGCGATGACCGCCGGGGCCATCAGACGGAGGATTTGGCGTACGCCTGGATCGCGCCAGTGGAAGTTGCTGGTGAAGTGATAGCCCGCACGCCGCAACGCCGGAAACTGACACGTTAGCTGGGCCAGCCCACCGATGACCACGCCGATGGAGAAGCCAATCAAGCTGCGCGGCCCCCATGCCGGATCCATCCAATACCCGAAGGCCGCACCGCCCGCCATTGAGCCCAGATTGAAGAAGCACGACGCCAGCGCCGGCATCCCGAAAACGTTGCGGGCGTTGAGCATGCCCATGACCAGCGCCGCCAATGATACTAACAGGATGAACGGGTACATCACCCGCACCATCGTCACCGTTAATGCCACTTCTTGCAGGTTGTAATCGCGACGGGCCGCACCACTTCGCGCCAATGCTGTTAGTATATCAACCATCCACGGTGCGGTTAGAATACCAAGCAGGGTGATGCCGCTCATGAACACCGCGGCGAGGGTCATCATTTTGTTAGCCAGGAGCCAGGCCGGAGCCTCGCCCTCGGCTTTGAGTTTTTTTGAGAAAGTGGTGACGAACGCCTGAGACAGGGCACCCTCGGCGAAGAGGTCGCGGAGCAGGTTCGGGACGCGGAAGGCGAGGTTGAAGCAATCCATCCAGCGGCTGCCGCCAAAGAGCGAGGCAAAGAGCATTTCGCGCGCCAGTCCCAGCAGCCGGCTGGCCATCACCGCGGCACTTACTTTTCCAGTGGCTTTTGCGGCACTCACCTGCTCAGCCGGATGGAGGTGGAGCGGCCGTGGGCGTCGAGACCTTCGATGCGGGCGAATTCCTCGACCACAGAGAGTGACTTTGCGACCGCCCGGGAATCCATTTTGACGATGCTGGTGCGG
>JBAXCM010000088.1:0-12006 GCA_037141475.1 Verrucomicrobiota bacterium
CGTTCACTCAACTGGTGAGGATGAAGGTGTTTTACTTTCTGGCGGTGTTTGCGGTCATTACCATCGGCAGCAATTTCTTCGATCTGCCTCAACACGCCGGCCCGGAAGCCGCCGGCACCAACATCCTCAACTCGATCAAGAGCTGGTCGGTGGGCACCATGACCTTGTTTTCGGTGGTGTTCGCGATTGTGGCCACCGCCCTGCTGTTGCCCAAAGATGTGGAGGACCGCACGCTCTACACGATTCTTGCCAAGCCAGTACCGCGCCTCGATTACTTGGCTGGAAAATTGTTAGGTGTGATATTGCTGGTGTTTGTATCGCTGGCGCTGATGGATGGGTTAATGACCGCAGTGCTGCAAATTCGCAGTTCCATGATCCTGAGCGCGCAGATGGAATTGGCTCACTCCCGCGGTTGGTCGGCACCGGAAATCGCTTCGATGCGCAAGGACATTGTGAGCCAAGGGCCTAACGTCTCGTTGCAAGCGGCGGTGTTCGTGGTGTTTTTGCGAGCCTCGATCATGGCGTCGTTGGCATTGCTCGTTTCAACGTTTTCCACGAGCACCCTGTTTACAAGCATCATCAGCTTCATGATATATTTCATCGGCCACTTCCAAGCGGATGCACGCGGTGTGTTCCTCGAAGCCGGGGCCGGCTGGGTGACCCGGGCGATTGCGCTGTTAGTAGCGCTGGTGTTGCCGGATTTCCATCTTTTCAATGAATTTGATGCGATCATCCAAGGCCAGGCGTTTCCGCTCATGCTGTTGGGACAAATCACCGGCATCGGGTTGTTCTACGCGGTTTTTTATGTGATCGCGTCGTGGTTCATTTTTGCCGAAAAGGAATTCTGATTTGTGAAATACTGGCGCAGACCGTTGATTGTGTTAGCGGCAACACTGCTGGTGGGAGCGGTGCGCCTGCCGTTGGAGGCCGGGCTCACCAGCGAGTTACGTGCGGCCGGATTGCTGGCTGCCCCGCTGGCCGTGGGCACCCGCGAAAAACTCGGGCAGACGAGCGCGACCGTTGCTCTGGGTGGTTTGCGCACGTTGGTGGCCACCTTTCTCAACTTGAGAGCTTACACATTTTTCACCGAGGCCCGCTGGGATGATGTGGCCGACACCTTTGACACAATTGTCGAATTGGCCCCGCAAACTATCTACTATTGGGAAACCGGAGCCTCGCATCAGGCGTACAATGCCTCGGCCTATTACCTGAACGATTCGGACCTGCCGCCGCTGCGTCGTGACGCGGCTTGGCGAGCGGCGGTGCTCAAGGGCCGGGCGTTTCTGGAGCGCGGCATCCGTAACAACCCAGGCAACCCCAAACTCAACGCATATCTGGGCTACCTCCTCATCGATCACAATAAAAGCCGCGCGTTTCGCGATCACGACGCCACGTTCTTGGCGGCCGCGCAGGCGTATCAGACTGCCGCCGATGCGCCCGATTCACTGCCATTTTTGCGTCGCTTCCAACTTTACTCGATGGCTCGGGTTGCCGGGCACCAGGCTGAGGCGCTCGATCTTGCCCGCCAGCTCTATCAAAATGAAGGCAACCGAACGCCGACCTTGCAGTGTGTCTATTTTGCCCTCGAAGTGGGTGCCTATCCGATGCTTATCGACCCTGGAGCACTTGCGATCGCCCTTTTCGGCACTGCGGAAAAAGCCTATGCGACCCTTTCCAATTATTGGTTGCGTGCCAATGATCGGTTGCCCGTTCATGGGGTGGCAAACGCAATCAGGACCTTGGAAGCCCAACTTAGGATTGCCGCAGACAAGAGTGTCTTTTTGCTGCATCCGGTTCAAGACGCCGAAGATGAATGAAGCTTGGGTGGCCGCCATGATGATCCGCGCAAGACATATTTCCGGTTCATCCGACAGGCAGAGCGTTTCCACCGACGCGAGGCTTGGGCGGCGGCGTTAATCAGTGACGAACCGATGCATCATCCCTCCTGCCTGACGCTCAAGTTGTTGCTAGTGGCCGTCGGGCTCACTGCCTGCAACAAAAAGCCAAGCGCTGTGCCAGCCGCCACCGCCCCGGCGACCCATGCTGAAGCTCCTGCCGCGGGCTTGTCCATGGCCCGCCCGCTTGCCGCCGCCCGCTTGCAGGTGGCCAATACATGCATGGAAAAGCACGCGCAGGATGAGGCGCTGGCGCTTTTGGTAGCCGCCTGCCAAGCCGATCCGACGTTCACGGCAGCCTCGGTGGTTTTGGGCAAGCTGCTAGCGGAAACCGTCTGGAATATCCCGGTCACCGCCATCCAGCATCAGTTGCCAGTGGAGCAGTTGGCGTTCGTCGCACCCGCGTCGCTGTGGGTCAGCCTTGCCGAGACCGTGCCGAATGGCTTCAACACCACCGTGTTGTGGGACACCGATGCATTAAAAATTCAGAGTGTCCTTTTTCCCGTCCGAGCATCAGCAACCCACAACCTCGTCGTCGCCCAAAACCCACATTCGATCGTCATTCAGCGCGGCAGTGGCGAGAGTGCCGTCACATTGCTCTGCAATGCCAGGTCGTTGCACCCGATCTGTGACCTCGGCCCATTGCCGCCGAATTTGACCCCGCAATCGGTCGTTGTGACCTCCGCCAATGGCCTGCTCATCGCCCATCCGGGTCCGGCCTCGGCCAGCGACGCGCAAGTGATTTGGCGAATCCGCGATGCGGCTACCGGCGAAGTAGTCAATGCCTCGGAACCGCGCGGCACCGAGGCCGCCCACCCGCTTGCTGCCCAGCTTGATTCCCATCGCTTGCGTGTGCTCCACGCTGATGGCTCATTGCTGGAACTGCCCGTCTCGCCGGTCGAGTCCGTCCGCTATGCCCCGGCAGCGGTCCCGCTGGCTCTGTCGCATGCGCAGCTCAGCCCGGACGGCAGCAGTATTTTTGGGTTGGTTGATCAAGGGCCAGAGCAGCCCCCCTGCCACCGGATATATCAAATCAGGGGAGGCTCGGGAGAGAGCGGGCCGCAGATTGATGCCGTGACGGCATTCAGCATCCCGGACCGGGCTGGCTTGCCGGGTTGGGTGGTGGACTTGCCTTGGAGTGGTCAGGGCTCGGTGTGGAGTGGGTTGTTGCGGGACCACGGCAATCCGGACGAGCCGTCGCCCATCCGGATTCAGGGCTGCGATCTGAGGTTTTCCGGCACTCGTCGTGTTCCCGTTCACGCCGAATCGCCTATCACCGCAGTGGCATTTGGCCCTGACCTCGCGATCATCGGCAGCGCCAATGGCGACGTGGTGATGCATCGGTTCCTGCCACTTCCGAGCGCCAGTCCCGTCCCGCAAGTGGCCGTGCCTATCGATCTTGTGCGGCTGGCTGTGTTGGCCGAAATCCTTTCGGGTGTTCGTTTCAATGAGGCAAACTCGAGTTTCATCCGCCTTTCCGCCCAGCAACGGATCGCCTTGCTAGAATCCCTCGGTCCGCAGCACGCGGCCGCTTTTATTCCAGGGCTGGATTTTACCGCTACCCTTGCCGGTCTGAAGACGCTCACGCCCCGGCAAGCGCCCGCCGCCGCCATGCAGCCACTCTGGGATCGTCTCATACGCTCCGATTCGTCAGCCCAAGCCTGGCCCCGTTTGTTGGAGTTCGCCCGCCCCATGGCTGACACTCGTTGGCACCAGGATCTCAGCGAGGAAGCGGCACGCCGGACGACCCCGCAGCCGCCTGTTCAAGTTGGTGACCCATCGCCGTGGCAGGCACAACGGCGCCTTCGGGATGCCTTTGCTGGTGGCGATGGAACCGCCATTCGGCAGGAAATTCAGGCCGCTGGCAGCCACGGGCCGGCCGCTGCCACGGCGTTGGAGTTGGCGATGAATGGCGACTCTGCGGAGTGGATCGAAGCCTGTTTGAGTGCCGCCAGCGGTTTGCCGCCGCTCTTGCGCACCTTGGGGCTTTCGCGCATCGCGTGGTTGCAACAACGCCGCGCTGATGCCATCTCACTGTGGCCGGATGTCTTCCCCAGTATTGAAAAAACCCGCCTCACCGAGGATTGGGACGGCTGGGAACAGGCGGATTTCGCGCCTTGCTACCAAGCCCATTTGCAAGTGCTCAAGGGCGAACTGGCGGCCTACGAGTTGGCCGAAGGTGCCAGCGCACTGCAGCGAGCCGCAGTTGCCCAGCACTTGCTCGATCCCGCCGCCCGCTCCATTATTGGCCGCAGGCGCCTAGCCGTTTTCTCCCTCAACACCGCCCTTGCCCTCGCCGATTTCCCCGAAGACTCAGCCGCCACCTTCCAACTCGCCAGCTTGGCCCGCGCCCTCGGTGCACAACCCGAACCCTGCCTCCGTGCCGAAGCTCTCTCCCTCACCCGACTCGGCGATTTTGAAAACGCCCACCCGCGGTGGATCACCTTGCTCACCGAGCATCCCGTGGCCACTCATCTGTCCAACGACTACGCCGAAGCCGCCTACACCGCCTTTGAAAATTCCGATGCCGATCAGGCCATCGAGATTCTGGCCACCGGCATCAATCATTTTCCTAACGACCCAGGCTTCGCCATGCGCGCCGGCTGGATCGCCCTGCTCACCGGCAACGGGGCCCGGGCCTACCCATTCCTGCTGACCGGCCTGCGCGCCGGCTATCCGGCCGACAAACTCGAGAATGCCACCCTGCTACTTGCCGTCGCGGCCGCCCAAGCCGGCTTCCCAGAGGAGGCCGCCACTCACTTTCAAAATTTGTTGGATCTCGCCCCGCTGTGGGCGCAAGCCGCCACCATCGATGCCCTGGAGTGGCCCGACGAACTCAAGGCCACCCTGCGCGAATTGTCACATCCTCAATGAGCCGCCTGCCCGGCATGCGCATCAAATGAAGGATGTGACAGCGAAATCACCGGCCTATGCATCCAAGTCCAGTTACGACAGGCGAGGCCGCCTAATCCCCTTCAAAGAGAGTGGCCATCTTGCCTGGCGTTTCAGTTAAATATAGGGACCGAGAAATATTTTTGATGAATCAGATCTTCGCGTTCTTGCGCAGGCGGGTGAGGGCGGCCACGGTCTCGTCGGGGATCAGGCCGTGTTTGTCCGGGGGGACATCCAGCAGGAAATTGGCGCCGCCGGCGCGGCAGGTCTCGAATTGTTTCGCCAGCACCTCGTCGGCCCGCGGTTTGTCGCCGGCCACCCAGAACCAGTCGCGGCCGATGGGGTCGCAGACTTCGCCGGGGATATAGTATTTCTTGCCCTCGATCTCATGCCACTTGCGGTGGCCGGTTCCCGCCGGGACATTGCGTTCGATAGCTAACAAATCCGACGGCCAGGCGTAGGCGACGGCATCGGGATTACCGATGCCGTTATTCATCATGATGAGCGTCTGCGGCTGCAACGAGGCGATGTGTTGATAGAGAAACGTTCGGTAGCCGCGGCCGAGCACGCCTGGGATATCGATCCACATCTCGGCGATCGGGCCGAACTGAGTGAGCAACTCGGTCACCTGGGCGGTTTGGAAATACTGATAGAGCGAGGTGGTGTAGGGTGGCAGGTTGGGATCGGCGCCGGGGATGCCGTTCATGCCCCCCCACGGGCCGCCGTCCGAGGGCGTCTTGCTGCCGAAACGGTTGTGGTTGTCCCAGGAACAATAGTAGAAGGCCGGCAGCACGCCCTTCTTGCGGCATGCCTCACAGAAATTTTCCAATACGTTGGTTTTGTTTGTACTGTTAGCCACCGTGTAATCGGTGTGTTTGCTAGGCCACAGGCAATGCCCGGCCACATGTTTGGTCGTGAGCACGGCATACTTCATGCCCGCGTCCCGGGCCACCGACACCCATTGCTCCACATCGAGCTTGTCGGGCGCATAGGTCGTGGCGGGTGCCTTGCCGTCGGGCAACTCATTCTGGACAAAGGTGCTCATGCCGAAGTGGATGAACATCCCGTACTGGAGCGCCTCCCACTTGCGCAACTGGGCGAGCGTGAGTCGCTGGCTGCCGGCTGCGGCCGGATCCGCCGGGGCCTCCGTGGCGGTGTCAGCCGCCCGAGCAGGCAGCGCGCAGGCACCCAGGGCGCCGGCGGATGCTCTTGTTAGAAAATCGCGGCGGGTGAATTTTGATGGTTTCATAATGGTGGGCGGTTTGGTTTGGTTTGGTTAGCGGGCGGCCTTTGCTTCTATCGGCACATCGCAAAACGTGAACGCGGCGATGTGGTTGGCGCCATAGATGAGATTGGTCGGCTTGCCATCCCAGTCACGCCCGGAGATATAGCCAATGGTTTTGGCGGCCGAGGGTGCGCCGAGCTTGAGGGTGATGAGGTTGCCGGCGGCCGAACCAGCGCTGACGGCAGCCTTGGCACCATCCAGATAGATTTCCTTTTTCATTTCATCCTTCCACATCATCGGCTGGCCGAAGTCGAGGGCGATTTCATCCTTGGCGGCACTGGTGAACCACGCCCGGTTGAGGTTCGGGGCGGTGACTTCCTTGGCCGGTTTGAGGCCGTAGTTGTCAAGTTCCACTAGTGGGCTCATCAGGTCTGCCATCTGCTCATATCCCTCCAGGTCGAAGTGGCACATGCCGCGGCCCGTTTCCGGGGTGGCGATGCCGATGGTGGACATGACCCGCAGGTTGGAAAAAATCCTTGGCAGCTTGCGTTGCACCTCACGCAGTTGGTCGTCTTTGGGGCCCATCGCGCAGGGAGCCGGCCAGACCTGGAAGACATAGTAATGAAGGATGTTAGGATAATCCTGCTTCCAGGCGGCAGTCAGGTCCACAAAGTCCTGCTGATAGGTTGTATAACTTCCACCGCTGTCGTTTTCGCCCTGATGCCACAGCACGCCACGGATGCCGTGGGTCAACCGGGCCTCAGTCAGGCGTGTCAGCAAACTACCGTACACTTTGTGGATATTGCTGAAGACATCACCGCTCACGTCGTAACGATTGGCAGGATTGGGCAAGTGATAGGAAATCGGGGTGCCGCCTGCGGCTCCATTGATGATGCAAATTGGGATGCGGTGGTTTTCCAGCAAGGTCTTGGCGAGCATGATCCCCCAGGCGCCGATCGAGTATTGCCCGCAGTTCGGGCTGCCCCAGCGCATCGTGCGCACGGCCTTGCCCCAGCCGCCCTTGCCGTCACGGGTCATTGAATTGCCGTATGAGCGAATCCATTCGCTGGTGAAATACTCATCTTCCGGCGGCTTGCCGTTGTTTGGTGCGCCGGCTTCGGCATTCGACTGGCCTTCGATGATATAGGCATCGCCGCAAACCAGGTTGTTTACGGTATCCAACAGTTTTTCGGTGTTTCCGGTCCTGGTGCCGAATTCCACCTTGTAATGGATCAGGCCGGGCTTGAGTTTGGCCGTAAACGCATAACTCTGGTCCGCCTTGGGCTTCTGGGTGTCGGTCTTGATAAGTTTGTCGTCGGCATAGAGTTTGAGAAACACCGAATCCGCGGGCTGCTCCAGAGTGCCGTTGTAAAAGAGCGTGCCCTCGTTGGTGTCATCGCGGGCATAGAACTGATTGGCCATAGGCTTTTCATTCTTGTCTGGAACACGCTGTACCCAGGCATCTTTTTTCGGCTCGGTGACCAGGATGTTCGCGGTGGCGATTGAGTCCGGGCCGCCGTTGTTGAGGGTGAGCTTGACGGTGATATTGCCGCTGTATTGCGCGCGTTTCAGGATTATTTTTTCACCGCTGATTTCCTTGGTGACCGCACCACCCGAGACGCTCCAAGTGGTTTTGAATTCGCCGACGCCTTTCGCCTTCATGGCGGCTAGGTTGCTGATGTTAGATATCACTTCGATGGTATCGCGGCCATTCCATGCGGCCGGAGCCTTGAGGGTGACAGCGGGCTCGGGAATATCCTCCTTGATCGTGACCGGGATGTCCTTGGTCTTGGTGCCGTTGGCAAACACCGCCTTAAGTTGCAGCGTGAGCGATGTGTCCTTGCTGACCCGCCCGGCGGGCAAGGTATAGGAAAGTCTGTCCACCGCGACGAGGGTTTCCGCGCCATCCTGCTTGAGGATCCAATAGAGCTTCTGTGCGCCACCAGCCTTGGCAAGCACTGTGGTGCTGGCGCCTTCCAACAGGTTGATAGTAGTTAGATTAACTGAAAAATCCGTGCCTGGCTGCACCACGGGACCCGCTAGGGTTTGTTGGGGCCTCTGGTTTTCGTATTCTAATTTCACCCAGTCGGCGGAGCGCGTGACCTTGGAAACGCGCACCTCGTCGATGTCGCCGGCAAAGTTGTTGCCGCCGATTTCCAGTTTGCATGGTGCGTGGAGATCGAGGGAAGATGCCGCGCTGCTGGCGGCTAGAACGCCATTCACATAGATGAGCGAAGCGCCGAGCTTGTAGGTGTGCTCCACATGCTGCCATTGCTGGATCCGCGCGGGGCCCTCGGCCGTCACGGTCGGTCCATAGAACGTGCTCATCTCAAAGGTGTCGGGGGTTTTCGCCGTGAGGGTCACCTGCTGCTGTTGCGCGCCCCGTCCCCAGGCCACGATGTTGCCATTGAGCGCCTCCGGCTTGACCCAGACGGCGGTGGAGTTGGGCTCGGCTTTGTTAGGATACGTATTGATCACCTCGCCGCAGCCGAGCGATTGGCCGGCAGCCACATGCAGGCCTTTGCCGATGACGCCCGGGCTGGTGGTGGCACCCTTGTTGGTGAGCGCCGCCGCGCCGGTTTCATCCTTCATGGCCTCGTCAAGATGCAGGACACTCAGGAAACCATTGTCTGCGTTGAAAACCATAGCGCCATTCGATTCGGCAGATGCATCGGCCTTTCCCCAGAACACCTTGATTTCCTGGCGTTCGTTGCCCTTGATGACCGGGATGCGCACCCAGACGCTGGCTGTGCCACCGGCCGGGTCCCATTCCTCAATCTGATAGGCAAGCGGTTTGCCCGCCGCCGCAAACCGCAGGTCCTCGCCCATGGCCTTGGCCTGGCTGAAATCAAAGAAGTCCTTGGTGAGGCGCACCAGAACCGGGAAGTTCGTTTCCGTGGCCGTGGCTGGCAGGTTCGCCCCGTCCGGAGTGGTGAGCAGATAGATCGAACCGGATCGCTGCCAGCCCTGATATTGGGCCGGGGCTGTTTGCGAAAATGCCAGAAGCGCAAGTGTGCCTAGCATCAGTCTGAAAAATGACTTCAGGTGTATCCGGTGACGCCCAATGGCATTTCTTTCGCCCAAGAAGCACCCGGCAAGATGCCGGTGCTCCCCATGGTTCATACAGGCGCTTTGTATCCGTTGTTTGGTTCGTCTCATGGTGTTGTTTTGATCTTGAGTTGATGTTTCTTGCAGAGCCCGTCGAGCATCATGGTGATGACGGTGCAAGTCATGCCCAGGTATTCCACGCCTACCTTTTTTCCGGACACCGAATCGTAGCGCTCGCTGATGCCGTTTTGGATCGCGTTGGCGACGGTTTTGTCGGCGATATCGGCGGCGAGTTCCTTGTGGTCGTAGGCTGCCAGGCCGCTAGCGATCTGATAGTTGGTGGCCGGCCAGACGTCGCCGCGCCAGAACGCACCGGAGTTCCAGCGTTTGTCGTTGCGATCCACGGTGGGCACGGGCAGTGGCGTATTCCAACCGGGGGTTTGCAGGGTGGAAGCCATGCGTTTGGCCATGGCCGGGGTGGGCACGCCGGCGGTGAGCGGGATCCAACTGCCGATGGTGCCGCCGGGAACCTTCTCCATGGTGTCGCGATGCACGGTGAGGAACAAGCCCGCCTCTTCATCCCACATGTGTTTGCGCATCGCCGCGACGGCCTTGTCGATTCTGGCTTTGCGGCGTGCGGCCATTTCCTTGTCACCCATAATGAGGGCGAGGCGCATCAGGCATTGCTCGCCGAGGATCAGATAGGCCGTGTTGCCCGGCACACACAAATCGCCGTACCACGCGCCCTCCTTTTCACCTTTGCGGGTCGGGTGGGTGGTTAGTTTCAGCCCGTCCATGTTACATTCGACGTCGAATGTTTCAAAGCGTGCGTGCTGAATGTCACTGCTATAGGATCCCACGGCGGCGAGTCCGCAGTTCGTCACGTCGCGCTCGCGCCAATACCACTCGTGGAAGCGTTCCAGCGGCTGCAGGCATTGCTTGACGAGTTCCTTGTCGTGGTTGCGCAGATAGACGCGCTCGACGCCCCAAGCCAAAATCGCGATCTGTGAGTAAGCAGGAAATTTCACCCAATCCTTGTTGTCAGGTATGATCATGCAGGGGATCATGTCATGGGCATAGTCGGGCATCTCCTTGTTCCAGCGCACTTGGAAATCCCAGTAATTCTGGAAAACGTCGCGGATGACCTGTTCCTTGCCCGGCAAGAGGCTTAGCAGGTCCACCACAAACATCGTGTCCCAAATCCATTGGCCGCGATAGCCGCCGCCCGGCCCGATCCAGTTGTGCAGCATGGGGGCCTGCGCCGGAAAGATCTTGCCGAGAATGCACTTCTGATAAATCTCGTCAGCCAATTTGAGAACCGCCGGATCCGGCGACTCGAACAAGCCGCCGGGAAGTCCTCCGGTGTCCGCCGCCCGTGCAGGCAGCACGCACGCGGCCAGCCCGGCCGCCGCGGATGTTGTTATAAATTCCCGGCGTGTCAAATTCGTGTTTTGTCTTACATGCATATTTTTCATTTTTATCTTTCAAAATGATATGAACCAGAACCGATTTCATAGACTGCCGCGCCGTCCGCCATACGCAGGAATTTCACGCCCTGCGCCTGGCCGGCCGGTTTTCCGCTTTCTGTGACCGACGCGGCGTCCTTGGCCGGCACAGACACGGTCGCCGTGGTGTTTGCTGGAACCGTGACGTCCATCGTCAGCTTGCCTGCCTCCAGCTTCCAGGCGCTGCTGATCTTGCCGTGAACGGAATCATAACTGCCCCGCGCCCAGGTCAACGAGCCTCCGGGCTGAGGCTTGATCAAGAAGTGCTTATACCCTGGCTGCCCGGGATCAGGATTGATGCCCAATACCACCCGGTACATCCACTCGCAAACCGCGCCGAACATCCAGTGGTTCAAAGAGTTTCCGCCCGGGTCTGCTGGCTGTCCTTCCACGATAGAGTCCCATCGCTCCCACATCGTGGTGGCGCCCTGACCAATCTGGTAACCCAGCGAAGGAAACCGCGTGCTCTCGACCAGCTTGCAGGCTGTTTCGTGATATCCCCTACGGCTCAACTCTAGCAGAAGCCGCGGGGTGGCGTGCTCCCCGGTGGAAAGCCTCCCGTCATAAGTAGTAACCACAAGATCATTCATGCGCCGCGCCGCTTCAGGCCTCAGGTTCTCCGGCAGCAGATCAAAATTCAAAGCCAGCGCATACCCCGCCTGACTGTTCCCCTTGATTTCACCGGTCGGTTTGACATAGGCATCGTTAAAAGCCTTGCGGATCTCATCGGCCAAGGCGTTAAAGTATGCGGCGTCGGAGCGCTCACCGATTCTGTCAGCCATCCTGGCCGCCGCGCGGGTCACATAACAGTACATGGCTGTGGCAAACACCTCACAAGGAATAGCCCCACCGGTCGGATATCCCGGAACTTGAATCTTGCTGCCGTCAAGCCAGTCGGAAAAACTGCCGTTTACCATATTGAGCCTGAGATGGTTGGTGTTGGCCGCATGGATCAGGTTTATATATTTTTTCATCGAAAGGTAATGTTCCCTCGGCAACCGGGTGTCGCCGTAATTCTCGTATAGCCGCAAGGGAAGAATCACCCCGGCATCGGCCCAACCCGGGGCACCGGTCTCCGTCTCGAAGCTGGGCGCGAAATTTTTGTAGCCGCCCGCCTCCGATTGGGAATCCCGGAGATCCTGCACCCATTTGGCGTAAAAGGCCGCCACGTCCATATTGAAAATCGCGGTCTGGGAATAGACCGACGCGTTATCTGTCCAACCCATGCGCTCGGCTCTTTGCGGGCAATCGGTGGGAACACTCATGTGGTTGCCGCGCTGACTCCACATCGCATTGTTCCAAATCTTGTCCAGGAGCGGATTGGAACAGGCGAAGGCGCCGGTAATGGACGAATCGGAATAGAACACCCGCCCCACCAGTTCCAGATCGGAGGCATCCCGAAGCCCGGTCACTTCGACATAGCGGAATCCATGATAGGTGA
>JBAXCM010000089.1:0-11945 GCA_037141475.1 Verrucomicrobiota bacterium
AGGTATGGAAGCGTTCTTCGCAACTTGCAGTTTCGATCATCCACTTGGTTGAACCGATCCGGCTCTTTGGCTTGAAAGATCAAATGATTCGCTCATGCATCTCGATTCCATCAAACATAGCGGAAGGTGCGGACCGCGACAGTGATCGCGAATTCCGCCGCTTCCTATCTTCTGTCTCAAAGTCTTCTGTCTAAATTCTCAATTCTAACACACCCCAAACGATCCCCCCCCCCTACGATGAGTCTAATTGATTATAAAGTCCGTGATATCACCCTGGCCGAATTCGGCCGCAAGGAAATTGAAATTGCCGAGCACGAGATGCCCGGCTTGATGGCCACCCGCGCCAAGTATGGCCCCGAGAAACCGCTGCAAGGCGTGCGCATTATGGGTTCGCTGCACATGACCATCCAAACCGCGGTGCTCATTGAAACATTGGTGGACCTCGGCGCGGAAGTGCGCTGGGTGTCCTGCAACATCTTCTCGACCCAAGACCACGCTGCAGCCGCTGTGGCTGCCTCCGGTATCCCTGTCTTCGCTTGGAAGGGCGAAACCCTCGAGGAATATTGGTGGTGCACCTGGCAGGCATTGGTCAATCCAGCCGGCCTCGGCCCTCAACTCATCGTCGATGACGGCGGTGACGCCACCCTGCTCATTCACAAGGGGTTTGAAATGGAAAACGGCTCCGATTGGATCACCACCACCTCCGGCAGCCACGAGGAACAAGTCATCAAGGACCTGCTCAAAAAGATCCAGGTCGAACAACCCGGCATCTTCCACCGCTTCGTCGCCGACTGGAAGGGCGTGTCCGAAGAGACCACCACCGGCGTGCACCGCCTCTATCAAATGGCTAAGGCCGGCACCCTTCTGGTGCCAGCCATCAACGTCAACGACTCGGTCACCAAGTCAAAATTCGACAACCTCTACGGCTGCCGCGAGTCGCTCGTTGATGGCATCAAACGCGCCACCGATGTGATGATCTCCGGCAAAGTCGGTGTGGTCTGTGGCTATGGCGACGTCGGCAAAGGCTGCGCCCAAGCGCTGCGCGGCCAAGGTGCACAAGTGGTGGTTACCGAAGTGGATCCCATCTGCGCGCTGCAAGCCGCTATGGAAGGATTCCGCGTATTGCCCGTCGAGGACACGCTTGGTTGGGGAGATATTTATGTTACCACCACCGGCAACAAAGATATCATCCGCCTCGAGCACATGGAGAAGATGAAGGACCAGGCGATCGTCTGCAACATCGGCCACTTCGATAACGAAATCCAAATCGACAAGCTCAACAACGCCCCGGGCGTGGTCTGCAAAAACATCAAGCCACAGGTCGATAAGTACACGTTCCCGACCGGCAACAGTCTCTATATGTTGGCTGAGGGCCGTCTCGTCAACCTCGGCTGCGCCACCGGCCATCCGAGCTTTGTTATGTCCAATAGCTTCACCAACCAGACACTCGCCCAAATCGACCTCTGGAAAAATAAGGACGTCTATCAAGCCGGCCAGGTCATGGTTCTTTCCAAAATCCTCGACGAGGAAGTCGCACGCCTCCACCTCGCAAAAATTGGTGCTAAACTCACCCAGCTCACCCCAGAGCAGGCGGACTACATCGGCGTGCCGGTGGAAGGCCCGTACAAGGCCGACCACTACCGCTATTGATCGATGATCAGAGGGGCACGGGCGGGCCGCCCGTGCCCTTCATCATATCACAATTGGACAATGATCAAGATCACCAGTCAGCTCCTCGATGAAGTCACTGGCAAGGCGAAGCACTCGCCGCGGCTTCGGATGAACCACAATTTCCATCCGGAATTGTCTGACCCTGTGCAGCGCCTGCTCAATGCGCTGGAGCCGTGGACCTACATCCGGCCGCACAAGCATGTCACCAAAGAGGAATCCTTCGTGCTGCTGCGTGGAACGGTGCTGGCGGTGGTCTTCAACGATGACGGCTCAATCCGCGACCATTGCATCCTGAATGCAACCTGCGGCAACCTCGGCCTGGAATTCGAAGAGAACGCCTTTCATATGCTAACCTCTCTCGAATCCGGCTCGGTGGTCTATGAAATCAAGGAAGGACCGTTTGTTCCGCATACAGAAGGAAGTTCCGCACCTTGGGCACCCTGCGAGGGAACCCCCGAGGGGCGGGACTTTCTGATCGGCGTCTTTGCCAGCCTAGGCATCTCACCACCCATCGCCTGAACCGTAATTCATCGGAATTACGGTAGTTACGATTGCCACGAGAACCCTATCTTCACACCGTCTAGGCACAACTTTGTGACAGATATACCAGCAAATCGGAAAACTTCCAGATCTGTCTATTTTGTCGGCTTGAGGGCGATGCGGTTGAGGTGGTCGAGCAAGTCGTGGCACATGGATTCGCGGAGTGCGGCGGCCTCTGGAGCGGCGTAGAGGTTGTGCCACTCCTTGGGATCTGCCTGCAGGTCATAAAGCTCTCCGGCCACTGAGTCAGCCAGTTCAACGTGGCCTTGGCCGACCGGCCCTTTGGGAAAGGACAAGATTAACTTGCTAGTGGCGGTGCGCCACATGAAGGCCACTGCCTGGGGCCGGTCGCTGTACTCGCAAAATCCGGCTTTCCTAGCGCTGGTATCCAGCAGGTTTTCGCCGGGTTTGCCGCTGAGTGGGATGCCGGCGAGGGCCGCGATGGTCGGATAGATATCAATTTCCTCGGCTAGGCGGTGGTCCAGCGAGCCGCGTTTAGCGGTCGGCACGGCGGTACCGGAGAGGATCAACGGGACGCGGGCGCTGGCGTCGTAAAGACAGTATTTATTAAAGCGGTAGTAGCGTTCGCCCAACATTTCCCCGTGATCGGACACGTAGATGATCAGGCAATTTTCCAACAATCCTTTGGCACGCAGTTTATCCATGATGCGGCCGAACATATTGTCGATCCACGAGCAATTGGCCCGGTAGCGCAGGACCATTTGCTGCCATTGTTCTTTGGTGGCCTTGCTCCAAAATTCGCGATACATATCCTGGCGGTCGTTGCCGGTTGCGTGGCAGGGTTCAACTTGAGCGAGCGTGGGCTGGGCAGGCACCGGCATGGATGCTAGGTCGTAGAGGTCCTCGTAGCCGGGAAGCACATTGGCACCGGCATGGGGTTTCAAGAATGACAGGTAGAGGAACAACGGGCGTTTCTCATCGCGGCCCTTTTCGAGAAATTCCAAGCAATGTTTCAAGGACCATCCGTCGCGGTGATCCTCCTCGGGCACTGCGCTGGTGCGCCCGACGTAGCCTGCCGGAAATTCTTCGCCATCACCATAATCCTTCACCTCTTGGTCGTAGCGCTTCAATCCGTCGGGGTTGTCCTTGCTCATCGTGATCGCGCCCTTCTCGCGGTCGGTCGGGGAATAGCGCGTCTCAAAACCACGGGTGGAACACTGACTGGCCAGCCAATGGGTTTTGCCAAAACCCGCAGTCTGATAGCCCGCCTTGCGCAATAACTCCGGCAACGGATCACAGGGGAGTTGCGAATCATTGAGCCCAGGGCCATTGCTCAAAATCCCGATCTGATGCGGATAGAGACCTAACATCATCGAGTGGCGGCTCGGAATGCACATGGGCGCCTGACACACCGCCTGATCAAACAAAATGCCCTCCTTCGCCAGCCGATCCAACGTCGGCGTCTTCACCGTTGGATCCAAGCGGCCGAGATAATCCCAGCGGTGCTCGTCGTCCATCAGAAAAATGATGTTGGGCCGCCCGGCGACTCCGGCAAGAGGCGCCGCGCGAACCAGCGGTGCCAAGGATGCAAAGCCCAGCATGCCGACAATTATCAAGGGTTGTGTGTGTTTCATGATCTATAATGGGTCATTTTCCCGGGCTTGGACGCAGACGCCTGCTTGAGGGGTGCTAGAGCCCCTTGGGCACCTCCATCCGGAATTCCGGGATGCGGGCAAATATCCACTCACCGTCGGCTGTCTCACCAAAAAATGCCCCGCTCACGACTGCTGAATTTGCCACGATATGGTAGCTATTGTAGGAAAAATGTTCGCCTGGGCTGATGGCGGGGTTTTGGCCGACGACCCCGGCGCCTTCGACGACGGTGACCTCGCCGCCATCCTCATGCACGACCCACTTGCGGCCGCGGATCGTCACCGGGACGGGTGAATCATTGTGAATTGAGATAAAATAGACGAAAGGATGCGGTTTCTCCGCGCTGGCATCCAGCCCGGGCATGTAGATCACATCGTCCACGCTGACGTGAAGGTCTTCAAATTCGCGGAGCGGTCCTGCCATGGCCGGCATGGTTCCGTCTGAGGCCGCCTCTGCCAAGCACGAAAATTCACTGGTGCTGCAGCCCCCTCGCGCTTTGAATGCCTCGTGACCAGTCCTCCGCCCATGGCAATGACGATTGCAGGCTCGGATTGCTCCGCTGGCGCGGGCATCCAGGCCGATTTAAAATCCTTCCAGCACTTCGGCGTGCACGGACTCACCGTGCTCACATGCGTCGTCGCGGAATCCGCCAACGTCGTGCGCGCCGTCCATGCCCTTCCGGTGGACCTGCTGCTCGAGCAACTGGCGCTGATGCTCGACACGTTTCCAGTGGCGGCGGTGAAAACCGGCATGCTGGTTTCCGCGGCCCACGTGGCGGCAGTTGCCAAGCAGCTCGCTGCACATCCACAGGTCCCGCTGGTCGTCGATCCAGTGATGATCGCCTCAACCGGAACACCGCTGCTAGAGCCTGCGGCGATGCTTGCCTATCGTGAGTTGCTGCTGCCGCTGGCCCGGCTGATCACCCCGAACCTGCCCGAAGCAGAAGCCCTGCTCGGCGACTCCATCCCCAACAGAGCCGCCCTCATTCCAGCAGCACTTCGTCTTGCGGAGATGTTTAAAACGGGCATTTTGCTAAAAGGTGGCCATCTCGACGGTTCCGAGTGCCTCGATGTTTTGGTGGCCGACGGCGAGGTTCATCCATTTTGCGCGCCCCGGTTGGCGGTGGCAGGTTCGCACGGAACGGGATGCACACTCTCGGCTGCTATCACTGCGGGTCTGGCGCTGGGCCAGTGCCTGCCGGCTGCGGTGGCCGCCGCCAAAGACTATCTGGGCAACACGCTGCGCCATTCCTATGTCTTCCGTTCCCCCGGCGGCAGCTCGATTCACGCCCTCAACCAAGCCACCTGCGCACCCTTTCCCGCACCCGTTATTCCAAGCGCACGTTGAGCCGGTAGAACTGGCGAGCCCCACCTGCCGGCAACGTCACCTCAACTGTCTGGTCGCCACCAATCACGTCGGAAAATCCGTCCAGCGCCTGCCACGAGGCGGGCTGGGCCAGATCCGGGCTCGTTTCCACCGTGTAATGCCGCGTCATTCCCTCGTAATCGCCACCGCTGGCGGCTCGGGCCAAAAACGTCAGGCCAACAACTTTGCCAGATGAATCACACGTTGGCACGAGCGGTTGGGGGGTGAAGGCATTAGGATCTGTGCCTAGCGTGAATTCTGCGAGGTTGCTCAGACCGTCGCCATCAGGATCGGCGGCATCCGCAGCAAGCCCGGCGGCAATTTGTGCGGATGTGAAATGGCTGTGGCGCCAGGCACTGAGCGCATCCGCCGCAATGACTAACACACCGCTGGAGCTTGCCGCGTAATTCGCCTCGTTGACGATTGCCGCCACCGTGTAGCTGCCCGGGGCACTCGGCGCGACGGATGATCCGTCGTATGTTAGAACGACCGCCAGCCCAGCCGGATCACTGGTTGCCCAAGCGGCCTTCGGAGTGCCATCGTATATTTCCGCCAAACCCCCGAGAGTGATTGTGGCTGGTGCCTTGGTGATGGTGCCGGCGAAAAAGTTTGCCAGAGTCACGGCATAGTTGGCACCGCCATTGCCGTCATTGATGGTGATGCTAGGAATGAGCGTCTTGATCCCCTCCCCCGCGTTGCCGTCTTGGAAGGATTGCGAAAGAACACTCGCGGCGTCCCCTGCAACCAGTGGCGGTGATAGCGTCGGAATGCCTGCTGCAACCGTCGTTCCATCGTAGGTCTTGCTGGCAGTCACCGCAGTCACCGTCACCGCGCGTGGCGTGATCCCGGCACTCAGGCCACTTAGCTGGCTGAGCGTGTAATTGCCAGCCTGGGCACCGCCAAGAGTCAACCCGCTCACACTAACAGGTTTACTATTGCCGATGTGCTTGTCTGCAAACATGCCTGCCGGCGCTCCCGCCAGCATCAGCGTATCACCGCTGTATGGCTTGCCATCAGCACTGCTGCCGGTAGCGCCAGCCTCCGCCGGAAGCAGTGACGCAGCTCCTGTTAGCACTGCCGCACTGGTGCCGTCGTAGGGCCTGCCGCTTGCACTCAAGCCGCTCACCACCAGTGGCTTGGGAGTGATAACCACCGCACCGCTGACAGCGGCCAAGGTATAGTTAGAAGCAGCGGGGCCGGTGAGGGCAAGGCTGGCTGAACTGGCGGCGCGGAAAGTGGCAATGGCACCGGACCAGCGCGACGAGGTGCTCACCGTACCGCCGGATGTGACGGCGCCGGTGGCGGTTAACACCTTATCAAACGCATAGACCTTGGCGTTGGAGGTGGCGGATCCGCTGGAGGCGGCATTGGCGACGGCGACAAACGCATTTGTCGGAGCGCCTAACGTGTAGCCGCTGGACCTCAGGCCAATGCAGCCCACCGCCAGTTCGTTAGCCTGAGTGGTAATGGCGGTGGTGCCGGTGCTGGCGGCTGTGCTGTTGGAACCGTTGCTATTGTTAGCCGTCGCATCTAGCGGGCTCGCACTCAACACGCCGGAATACTCAATAATCACCGCGGCGGCAAAAACCGCGGCGGTCATGCTGATCGTCACGCTGGTACCCACACCGGCGAGCACCGGCGCGTACCAGATTTCGCTCGTCGTGGAGCTAGATGGCGTGGACTGCGCAGCCCGCGTCCAGGCCAGGGATGTTCCGGTGTTAGATATGCCTGTGATGGCACCCGCGCTCGAGCTGCGGGTGGAGATCACCGCGACGAGCGTGTTGCCGGGCATCGGAGCCGCGACACTCACACCAAACGAACTCGCAGCGCTGGCCCCAGTGCTGCCGGTGGCGGCACTGCCAACCCGAGCCGGCGTCACATAACTGGTGACCAGCACCTGAGTGCCTGCATCCTTGCCTGCAAGATTGGCACTGCCAGTCAGGCCGAGATTGGCTGCATCCAGGTTATTAGAAATGATTAGATCGGCGGCGGCAGCCACCGCTGTTCCATCATAAAACCGGGCGCCGGTTAGGGAAACCACCCTGGCGGTGATATTGCCCGTCAAGCCGGTGGGTTGGGTGAGGGAATAATTGCCAGACTGTGCACCGGATAGAGTTGACGTTGAGGTCACCGGTTTGGCGCTTCCAACGTCTTTGGTATTGAATGTGCCACTGGCATTGAAGGAAATCGTGTCACCGCTGATGGTGCCGTTTAAGGTCGCACCGGTTAGAGTGGCAGCGGTGGTGCCGTCGTAGGATTTGCTGGCCACCTGGGTGCCCGTCACCGTCAGCGCCTTGGGAGTGATCGTGCCAGTGAGTGCCGGTTGCGCCAGCGTGTAGTTCGGCGCGGAAGCTCCGGAGAGCGCCATCGCCGTGCTAACAACCTTGCCGCTGCCTGCGTCTTTGCTGCTGAAGGTGCCGACGCTGGCATTGTCGAGGCTGGGTGCATCACTGGCAACGAGGCCGAGCAAGGTGGCACCGGTCAGCGTGGCGGCAGTAGTGCCATCATAGGGTTTGCTGGTGACGGACGTCCCCGAAACACTCAGCCTCTTCGGGCTGACAATCTGTGCGGGCAGAGCACTGGATGTGGCCGGGGCGAAGTTGCCATCCCCGGCATAAACGGCCACCAGGTTGCCATGAGAGCCAGCCGCAAGCGCGTCCACGGCGGGTATAAGGATGCAGCTGCCGCCGGTGAGGGTTCCATTGGCGACGATCATCCCGTTAGAACCAGCGTCCTTCAGGACCACTGTCCCTGAGGGCGTCGGAGAACCGCTCACACTCACGTCAAAACTCAGAGCATCGCCGTAAGTGGATGTCGTGCCGGTCCCCGAGTGGCGGGCCAGCGTGACGCCAGGAGCCGGCAGGGCCGCGAAGGTGGCCGAGATCGAGTGGCCAATGAGCACGTTGCTGAAAGTATAACTGGCAGTCGAACCGACCAAAAGCCCGTCAACTGTGACCTGTGCGATGCCGTAGCCCGCGTCCGGTGTGATGCCAAACGTCTGGCTGGCGCCGGCATTGACAATCACCGTGCCGCTCGGGCTGATCGAACCACCACTGCCTGCCGCAGCAGTGATAGCGAACGATGTGGCGGCCGCGAACGTGGCGTTGATGGTATGGTTTGCAAGCACATTGGTGAATGTATAACTGCCGGCCACTCCCACCGAGATGCCGTCAATTTGCACGTCAGCAATGGTATAGCCGCCGCTCGGGGTGATGATGTATGTTTGGTTGGCGGCGGAACTCACCAAGGTCGAACCCGCCGGACTGATCGTCCCCCCGGTAGCCGCCGAGGCACTGATTGAGTAACTGCCACCGATGCCTCCGCTGATGCCGAACTTGCTCATCATATCCGCCTCCAAACGCTGGCGCTGCAAATCAGTTAGAGCCGTCTTGTAGAGAAACACGTCACCTATATTTCCGTTAAACGCGGACCAGCCGTCGGGGTCGCTGCGTCCGATATCGATATAGCTGTCGTAAGCGCTGGAATTGCCCGTGGTGTTGCCGGGCAGCCACTCATTCATCGCCGCGCCACTGCCGGTCAGCACCGCCACACCGTTCGCATAGACCGTATAGTTGCCAGCGGGTTGGACCACCAGACTGAGAATGGTTTTCTGACCGTCTGGAATGGCCGTGCTGCCGGTGGTCATGGCCTTTTTGAGGCGAAGTTGGGGCAAACCAGTGGCATTGCTGACACCGAGGACCATTTCGCCGTACATCACGTCCACGACCGAGTTCCAGCCATCAGCGGTGGCATTGCGGGTGGGCTTGATGGCACAGATGATGGTGCCACCGGTGACCGGAATAGTGGAGGTGTACTGTCCGACTCGCAAGCCGTCGCCATCGCTGCGCATGTTCCATTCCCACTTGGCGCTGTTGATAGTTTGAACTGTGGGGCTGGCGATATTCGTCAGGGATTTGCCAGTCGGCCACAGCCACGGCCATGAGGTGATCGAGCTGGTGCCAACGATATCTTTGGTATCAAGGGCTATAAATAGCTGGTCGGCCGCTGGGATCTTGCGGGCCCCGGCAATGAACACCGCGACAATCGTGTGGTTGGCAATCACTGAGTTAAAGGTATAACTGGCCGGAGCACCGACGTCGACGCCGTCCACCAGCACACTGGAAATGGCATAGTTGGTGTTGGGTGTGATCGCAAATGTCTGATTCGATCCAAAACTCACATTCGCCGTCCCGCTCGGACTGATCGCCCCCCCGGCGGCCGCCGATGCCATGATGGAACAAACACGCAGTCCAAAGGTGGCCGATAGGGTGTGGGCCGCCTGCACGTTGGTGAACGTGTAGCTGGCGACGCCTCCTTGCGATACCCCATCCACAACAACGTCCGCCACCTGATAGCCGGTGCCCGGCGTGATGGCGATTGTCTGGCTGCTTCCAGCATTCACCACCAGCGTGCCGGAGGGACTGATGGATCCGTTAGCTCCGGCGGATGCCGAAATCCCATACGTCGGCACACTGCTGAAACTGGCTGAGATCGTGTGGTTCGCAGACACGTCGCTGAATGTATAACTGCTGAGCGGCCCTTGGCTGACGCCGTCCACGGTGAGTTGAGATATGGCAAAGCCAGTGGCGGGACGGGCGACAAACGTTGCGCTGCCGCCATTGGCCACGCTCACGCTGCCCGACGGGCTCAGAGAGCCGCCACTGCCTGAGGTCGCTGTGATGGTGCGGGGAGTTGCTATGCCAAACTTGGTGGACACATCGCCCTCAAGCGCCTGCCGGTCCGCATCACTCAGGGCGACGTTATAGATGAAGAAATCCCCGATATTGCCATTGAAAACCGTCCAGCCGTCGGGATTGTTTCGGCCAATATTGATGTGAGTGGCAAACCCACCAGCCACTCCAGGAACCATCGAGCTGAACCCACCCGCAATGGCCCCGCCGCCGGACATACTTACCTGGATGCCGTTAGCATAGATTTTATACGAGCCATCCGGCTGAACAATCAGGCTAAGAACAGTCGTTTGGCCATCCGGAATCGCGCTGCTGCTGGTGTCAAACCCACCGTTGCGTCTGACGATGATCCGCCCGGTATTGTTGTAAATACCTAACACAAGCCGGTCATAGAAGATATCGACGATTGAGTTCCAACTATCACCCGTGGTGTTGCGCGTCGGCTTGATAACCGCGACAATGCTGGCGCCACTGCACGAAATGGCCGTCGCCCCGTGATCTCCGCAATCGAAGCCATCGCCGTCGCTGCGCAGATTCAAATCCCACTTGGCATTGTTGAGTGTGTTGACGCTCGGCGTCCCCATCGCCGTGTAGGTCTTTCCCGCCGGAAGATAACTCGCCCAATTGCCCGTCAGACCGCTCGCCGGAAAGGTCGCAGCCAACGCTGAATCCAGCAAACTCGCCGTTTGCGGAATATGCGTGGTATTGGCGCTGAACGTCGCCACCAGCGTGTGGTTGGCCGTCACGTTGCTGAATGTATAACTCGTGATGGACCCCTGCTCGACCCCGTCTATCAATACACTGGTGATGCTCTGGCCTCCGTTGGGCGTGATCGAAAACGCCTGGCTGGTTCCGTTAGCCAGCAGCACAGCACCCGCAGGACTGATTGAGCCGCCTGCTCCGCTACTCGCGGTGATGGTGGAGGCCGCATTGAGGGCGAAATTGATATTGGCCAGTGGTGCCCCGTTGACGACAATCGTCTGATCAGACGGCGGGAAATGATCCGCAGCTGCAACTGCCACATACCAATTGCCGTTAGGTAATGGCTGGGAATAGAGACCGCTGGCATCAGTGGTGGCCGTGAGGATGGCATTCGCCGCAGCTCCCGGGACACTCGAGAAATATACGCTGGCTCCGGCAATACCCATACCACTGATGGCGTCGGATATTTTTCCTGAGACGGCAAACGCCGGTGGATCCATGATCGGGGTGACGGCGGCATAGGTGACCGAGCGCGTAGGGCCGTATGTCCACAAGTGGCCCTTGATCTGGCAGAGTTTCAGAACATTGGCTGGATCGGTCGCCTGCGCATACTGGTCGCTGGTGACGCTAATGGTGGCATTGCTGGCCACATCCTTGACCACATAATGGTCGGAAAGCGCTTGCATAACCACCCCGTTGAAAGTCACCAGTGAGTCATCCGGCAAGCTAACTGCCTGGGCAAAGCTGGCGCTGTGATAACCGGTGGTTGGCGTGATCGTGGCGGCAAAGCTCGTTGAATAGGCAGACTCATTGTTGCGGGCTGACAGGTCCCTGACCTTGTATTGATAGACATAGGATCCGTCGGCCAAGACTGGCGTCACATAGGTGGTGCTGGCCTGCCAACCGCTGTCCGGGCCTCCGCCGCTTATGCAATGAAAGTAATACTGCACACCGCTCGGATCGCTCGTGTCCATCGCCGTCATCGACACTTTGTTATCGATGGTGGCGTACGGCAGCATTTGCCAGTGGGCGTAGGTAAGCGATGGCAGGGCCGGGCCGGCGTCGTCACGGGCAAGAGCCGCCACGGGTGCTGACGGCGCGCTGGTATTGCCGCGACCGTCTCGCACCGTGACGGTATATGTATAACTCGTCCCTGTCGTTAGGCCGCTCTGGGTCCAGGTGGCCGATGCTTGCCATCCACTGCTGGCGGCGGTGGGCAGCGTGCGGTCAAACTTGTATTCAAGCTTGCCGCATGGGCTGCTGCCCTGAGTGGCTCTCATCGTGATCTGGCCGTCGGCAATTCCGATCGGGCCATAACTGAAACTGGCGCTGCCGGCACTTGAAGTGGCGAGGGTGGCGGTG
>JBAXCM010000090.1:0-11875 GCA_037141475.1 Verrucomicrobiota bacterium
GTCTTCGTCAGACCAGCGCGCAGGTCGGCGAGTTGGTCCCAGAGGGAGTTGTGCTTGAATCGCTAGACGGACGGGCGCTGCGGCAATTCGGCCGGGCCGACGCCATTCCAACTGATTTTCGATCCCGGCTGTTTCGCTACACGGCTGTGGCGGGCTCCGGGTACCGGCCTTACCCGATAGGTGACATTCTCTCGCCAAAACTTTGGGAGACAAATTTTGCCAGCGGCAATGACTTCAAAGGCAAGATGGTTCTCATCGGGCCGACTGCTGGCATCTTTCACGATGCGCACGACACGCCTTTCAACGATCCCAAGCAGATGAGTGGACCGGAAATTCACCTTCAAATCCTCAACGCCGCACTGCATGGCGAATTCCCCTGTGAACTCACTCCGCGTGCCAGCTTGCTAGTCCTCACGCTCACCGGCGCAGTAGCCGCCGCTTTGTGTTTTCTCGTGAGTCGGCCGGGAAGGCGTCTGCTGAGCGTTATGGGAGTGGAAGTCGTTTATGTGGGTTTGGCACAACTCCTGTTTGACCGGGCCGGAATCGTGCTGCCGGTTGCAGTTCCGCTGATTCTCATGACGGTAAGCAGCCTGGCGGTGCTCACCTATGATTTTGTGTTGGAACGTCTGGAGCGGTTCAAACTGCGACATACCATGGGACTCTATTTTTCGCCAAAAGTGCTTGAAGCGGTGCTGGCCGACCCTGGATCGATGCAACCGCGCCGCGCCGAGGTCACCCTGTTGCTTACCGACCTGCGGAACTCCACCCCGCTGGCTGAGGCGCTCGGCCCGCAGGGAATGTTTGAACTGCTCAACCGCGTCTTCGAAGCGCAAACCGAGGCCATCATGGGCGAAGAAGGCAATTTGGAACACTTTCTCGGAGACCAGTTCTTGAGTTACTGGGGGGCACCGCAAGCACAGCTCGACGCTGCCGAGCGTGCCAGCCGTGCCGCGTCTAAATTGATCACCGCGATGGAGACACTCCGCCCCTCGCTGTCACCACAGGTGCAGGAGTTATTTGGTTACGGTGTGGCGCTTCACAGCGGCGCGGTTCTGGTTGGCAACAAAGGTTCAGCCCGCCGACTCGATTACGGGCTGGTCGGCGATAGCGTGAATGAAGCAGCCCGCATCGAAGCGCTCACGAAGGTATATGCGGTGCGCTTACTGGTCTCTGGGGTGACGGTTGCGCAATGCAGCAACCTTGGCACGCTACGGCTAGTGGACCGGGTGATTGTGAAAGGCAAGAGTGAGCCGGTGGAGTTGTTCGAGCGCGAGAATCCAAGCACACCGCCCCAATTCGCTGATATCTGCCGGCGTTACCACTCGGCATACAGCGAATATACCAAAGGCCGATTTGCTGAAGCGCTGGAGCAGTTCGATAGACTGGTGCGGGAGTTCTCCGACGGCCCTAGCCACACCTTGTCGGCACGCTGCACTGAACTTATCGAGCATCCGCCTGCCAAGTGGAACGGAATTTGGAAAATGGATGGAAAATAGCCAATGGGAGTTTCACCAACCATATCGGGATTGCATCGCATGCGGTTTGGCCTCACTGCTTTCAAAAACCATTGAGTTGCATGACCCACGAACCACAGCAGACGGCAGTTGACCAATCGCCAGGTCACACATCGGGTATTCGGCAAGCCGTGCTGCGTGTCGCTGCCGCGTTGCGGGCCCGCTGGGGCGTGGGATTGCTCATTGTCAGCGGGCTGCTGCTAGAGATGGCGTTTAACTCTGCGGTCCCGCTGAGTTTCAAATACCTCGTGGACTATGCAATCATCCCACGCGACGAAAAATTCCTCGTCGCCATCCTCACCGGATTGGCTGGTGGCTTGATCGTGGCATCCGCAGCTGGTCTCGGCCTTGATTACCTATATGCCAAATTCTCAACAGCTGTCCTGAATGATCTGCGCTGGCAAATGTTCACTCACCTTCAACGGCTCTCGATGAACTTTTTCGCCCGCTCACAGGCCGCAGATATCATGGCGCGTTTCTCGACCGATCTGGCGTCGTTTGATCACGCCCTTGAGCTGGTATTGGATGGCTGTGTCTTGCCAGCCTTGGATATCGTCTTGACCGTAGTGCTATTGTTCATGCTCGACTGGCGACTCGGACTCATTGCCACGCTGGCCCTGCCGGCGTGTTTGTTGGGGCCGCGACTGATCACCCCACGTGCCGCTATGGCAGGCTACCTGCGCAAGCGAAGTGAATCTCAAACGGCCAGCACGATTCAGGAAAACATTTCTGGTCAATCCGTTATCAAGGTATTCGGGCTGGAGAAATCCATGATGGCACGATTTGCCGAGCGGCTCGCACACCAAGCCAAGATATGCCTTCGGGTCAATTTACTCAGCGCACTCATCGAGCGAACCGCCTTCATTGGCACGCTCATTGTGCAAGTTTTGGTGCTGGGCGTGGGCGCCCACATGGCGTTCCGCGGTCACCTCTCCATCGGTTCGCTGGCAGCGTTCCAAGCGCTTTTCGGTAATTTCATCAACTCACTGGCAAGTTGCACCCATTTTTATCCGACGCTGGTTCAGGCCGGGGCGGGTATGCAACGCATCGAAGAGTTGCTCGCGGAAAATCCGGGAGTGGCGGATTCACCTCACGCCCGAGAACTGCCTCGCTTGGCGCGGGAAATTCGCTTCAGCGGCGTGAAATTCGGCTACACCCCCGCGCAGTTGATTCTCGATGATGTTAGTTTCGTCATTCGCGCCGGACAATCCGTGGCCTTTGTCGGCCCGAGTGGTTCGGGCAAAAGCACGGTATTGACGATTCTTGCGCGCTTCTACGAACCGGGTGCCGGCAGTGTGGCATTCGACGGGCAGGAGCTACAAACGGCGTTGCTGGACTCGTTGCGCGGTCAACTCGGCGTGGTGTTTCAGGAAAGCATTCTGTTCAACACCACCATCCGGGAAAATATCCGCATCGGCAAACTCGATGCCAGCGATGCCGAAATCGAAGCGGCCGCCCGCTCCGCCGAAATGCATGAACTCATTATGGCCATGCCCGAAGGTTATAATACATTCGTGGGCGAACGCGGCGGACTTCTTTCCGGAGGTCAACGCCAGCGCATTGCAATTGCCCGGGCGCTGCTCCGCGACCCCCGGGTGTTGATGCTGGATGAAGCCACCTCGGCACTTGATGCAGCCTCGGAAGCCGCTATCAATCACACGATTGAGCGTGCGGCACAGGGGCGCACCGTGGTGTCCGTCACCCATCGCCTGGCTTCCATCGTCAAAATGGATTGCATCTTTGTGATAGAGGCTGGACACCTAGTCGAACAGGGCCGTCATGAGGAACTCCTTGCCTTGGGCGGCGTCTATTCCAAACTCTGGCAAAAGCAGCAAGGTATCATGATCGCTCAAGATGGCGTTGCCCAAGTGGCAGCCTCCCGCCTGCTGGCCATCCCCATGTTGCAATCCCTTGACAATACCGTGTTAGAGATGCTCGCTCAACTCTTCATCACGGAACGCTGCCCAGCTAATCGCGACGTGTTCCGCGAAGGCGATCCGGGCGATAAATTCTATATCATCGCACGTGGCAAGCTTGGCGTATGGGTCAACACATCTGAAGGCGGGCAGAGACAACTCCGCACGATGGACGACGGGGATCACTTCGGTGAGATCGCGCTGATGGAAGACACCCCGCGCACAGCAACCGTCCGCACCAGCACCGATTGCATCTTTCTAACACTGGCACGCGACCCCTTCCTCAAATTATTGCAACTCGAGCCAAAACTCCGCGAGGCATTCCAGAAAGTCGTCGCCGAGCGGCTCAAGGTTTCCGCAGCAGCCTTGGTATCTTCACCTAACCTAGGCAAATCCAGCCCGGCACCCAGCGTCAACGGCCTGCCGTCATAGCCATCTGAGTGCTGTCCAGTTTGCCAGCAAATGAATCGTGTTATCGGCAACAATTAAAAGGATGGTGGCGAGCCATGGCTCCAGATTTGCCGGATAGCCAGTGGTTTTGCAGTGGGTCCATGCCAAATGATTGCAGGCACTCCGCCATTCTGCATCCCGACTAGCGCGGTCTGCGGCCTCTATCGTCCGCGTCGCAAGCATCCGCCAAAGCCACATGGGCCAGAGCCCCAGAACGATGTTTTTGGCCCAAATCACGTAGCGGGCAAGCCCGAAGCGGTCGATCAGGAAGTGGCTGCCACAGATCACGCACCAAGCAGTCAACGACGGTTGCACCAGCCAGAACGGCAGCGCGTAGATGACGGCATGGAAAGCCGCCCACCCGCTTGATGTGCGCTTTCTTTCGACCATGCACTCACTCTGCAAAAGGTAATCGCCGAGAAGATGTAAGAGCAGTTGAAGCATGGGGTTTGAGGTGGGTGGCAAGCGCGTTGGGTGGGACCAGGGATCACGGGGAATGATTCTACGCCGCAAATACTAGGGCACGCCGGACCCTCCCAGAGACATTTCAGTGATTGCGGGAGGGCTGATGACCGGTGGCACCGTGTCAGAAGCACCCGAAAATTTTAACAGTAAACCGCCGGGGTTGCTTTCTAACGGGTTCACCAAAGTCGCGCCCGGAAAGTCCAAGGGGTTCGCCCAACGGCTGAACCCATTTGCGGCGACGGGGGCAGCTCTATCCGTTGGATCAGTGCCGGGCACCGGGCCCCTCTGCTGCGACCGGTTGCCCGTCTGGGGCACCAGCCCGGTGATCGTCCGTGCGGTGATATCCAAGCCCAAGCTGGCCACCGGCAATGACACTAACTCGGTCACTTCGCCGGCGACGATGCGCTGGTCTTGTTGGAGAATCGCAGCTTCGGTCAGCGGCGCAGACGCCAGTGGATGGGAAAAACCCACCACACCCAGCAATATCGGCGCTAGCTGCCCCAACTTAAAATTCCTCACCGCGCTCATCGCGTTGCCGTTGGCTGCCACAATGACCATCTGCCCTGGCATCAGCGTGACAAGCTGCCCGTTTTGCAACGTCACCTTCACTCGGCCCTCCAGGTCGATGACTTTGAAGCTACCATCCGGCAGCACCTCGGCGAGCACGGTGGTCCCTAACACCGCAGCCGAACTCCCTCGGTATTTAATTGTGCCGCCCCCCACGCCCGTCGGAGCGTGGAACAAAATCCCCCCTTGCTTGAGCTCCAAATCCCTGCCGCTAGCCGCAAAGGTGAAGGTGGTGTTCGCCCCAACCCGTGTGATGGTGTGATCCTTCGCCGTCAATTCCACGCGGGAATCCAGCCCCGTCCGCACCAAGTCAGGCACTTTGAACACCTCATGCGTCCGCGCCGGAATTCCCGCCTTGTTGGTTGCTGTGATCACATTCGCCTCGTGGATAATTTCTGTGAATGTGCTCTCGGTCAGCGGCAACACGCCGAGTGCCGGCAAAATGCCCCCAGCGAACCACCCCGCAAGCACCAATGATGTTTTCATGATTGTTAGGAATGATGATTGCCCAATCGCTCCTTCCGTCCGCTCGTGGAAGCAGAAATGAAATAGGGTTGCGGGAGCATTCGGACGGGGTGGGTTCAGGGCTGGCAGTTTGAGATAGGCTCGCGGATAAGGGTTTGGCAGAAGCAAAGCAGCGGCAGCCGACGCGAGCCACCCCACTCGGGAAAATGACCGGCCGTCCGCTAAGGATGAATAAAATGTCTTTTTTCCACCGTTGCAAGGCGTTTCTGTCATTTTGTGTCCATTTCTCGAACCAACCCGCGCATTTCTCCCAACGAACATGCCCCGGGAACGGCGAGCCCCAGCTCGGTGAGAATGGTGGGGGCTGAATTGTACCAGCCCACCAGTTTGCGGGTTGAGGGGTTTACCTGTGGGTCTGGCCTAACGGTCACTCGGTGCCCATTTCTGTTCGGCATGGTGGATCGGGCTCCATGTTTTGGAAGAGAACGTAAATCATGGCCCTTGAGAAAAGCCATTGGGGCTTGATAGGCATGAGTGGATGATGCCGTAGAAAGCAGGCAATCCCGGAAAGTTATGAAAACGTCCAAGTCCCCCACGCTCGCCGCTGTGGCAATGATGCCATTTCTATCAATGAGTCAAGTGCCGGCTGCCGATGCGCCGCGAGCGGCAGCAGCCAGTGTGATCGATGTAAAGGTGCCACCGGTCTGGCTCAAGGAGGATGGCAGGCCGATACAACCGGTTAGGGTGATGGTGAGGCACAGTGGCAGCGATGGTGAAGCGACCATGCTGGTAGATGGGGTGGAGGCCGGGAAGATATCGTTGAAAGCGGGTGAGCAAGGAATTGAGTTGAAAGTACCGGCTAGGGAAGAAACGCACAAGGTTGAGTTACGGGTGATGTTCGCTGGCAAGGAGCTGGCAGCCACCACCCTTGAACTCAAACCGCCACAGATCCGGGACCTCTGGATCGTGCCGCACTCGCATGTGGATATTGGCTACACCCACCGCCAAGACGAAGTGGCCAAATTGCAAACCGCCAACTTGAAAACCGCAATGAAGCTCGCCAAAGCCAGCGCTGGAAACCCGCCCGGCCTGCGATTCAAGTGGAATCCAGAAGCCGTGTGGTCGCTAGATAAGTATTTTCAGAGCGCCACCCCGGAGGAGCGCACTCAATTGCTAGATTCGGTGCGCCGTGGCGAGGTGGGTGTGGACGGTCTCTACGGCAATATGCTAACCGGGCTGTGCCGCCCGGAGGAATTGGCCCAATGCCTGGCCATCGGCGCCCAGATGTCCAACCTAACTGGTGTGCCGCTCTCCACCGCGTCGATTTGCGATGTGCCGGGATACACGTGGGGCATCGTCCCGATGATGGCGCAGGCGGGAGTGAAGTACTTTGCCATCGGGCCGAATTTTGGCGACCGGGTGGGCAACATTCACCACTGGGACGACAAGCCGTTTTATTGGAAATCGCAAAGTGGCAACGAACGGGTGCTGTGCTGGGTGGTGGATAACTATCATCACTTGGGAGATCTGGAAAATTGCGTCCTCGAGCAGGTGGCCCGCCTTGAGCGCAACGCGTTTCCGTACTCGTCGTCATTCATCTTTTGGGTCGGCAGCTGGCCGGGCGGGGGGGTCGATAACGCCCCGCCTGATGAAAAGATTGTCGAGAAAGCTATCGCATGGAATGCCAAGTATGCCGCGCCCAAAGTGAGCATTGGTCTGACCCGCGAATTTTTCGATGATTTCGAACACAAGCACGGTGCCAGCCTGCCTGAGTTTGCCGGTGACCTAACACCCTACTGGGAAGACGGCGCGGGCTCCACCTCACGCGAGACCGGCATGAACCGTCGCACAGCCGAACGCCTGGTGCAGGCAAGCACCCTTTTTGCCATGCGCGATCCGCACGGCTATCCCGCTGCCAAATTCCAAGAGGCGTGGAAAAACGTGCTGCTTTACAGTGAGCACACATGGGGTGCGCATTGCAGTATTTCCGAGCCGGACTCTCAGTTTACGAAGGACCAGTGGGACGTCAAACATGGATTTGCGAGGGCCGCCGAGGTTCAATCCGAAGACATCCTCGAGACCGCATTGTCGCCCGACAAACGCCCCAGCGAGATCGATGTCTATAACACCACCCAGTGGGAACGCACAGACCTTGCCGTAATCTGCCAAAAGGTGCCGGAAGATATGTGGGTGTATGAAAATGGCCAGCCAATCCCCTGTCAGCGGCTTGACAAAGGCTTGCTGGCGTTCCAAGCGAAAAACGTGCCGCCCTTCGGTGCCAAGCGCTATCGACTCGGCCCGAAACCCGCAGGTCCGCCCGTCGGTGGCGCGGTTGCAACGGGAACTACCTTGCAGACGCCGCTTTTGAAGGTTGAAGTGGATCCGAAAACCGGTGCGATCAAGAGCCTGCACCTGACCGGCCAGGATCACGAATATGTGGACGCAAAAGCAGCGGTGGCGCTCAACGACTATCGTTACGTGTTAGGCACGGATGCCAAGGGTGCCCAAACCAATGGTCCGGTGCGCATCACCGTGTTGGAGAATGGTCCGTTAGTCGCCTCACTGGAAATCCTCTCCGAGGCACCCGGCTGCACATCACTGGACAGGATCATCCGCGTGGTGGACGGCCTGGACCGCGTGGAAATCGTCAACCTTGTCGATCGCAAGTCCGTTCGGGAAAAGGACGGGGTGCATTTCGGCTTCGGCTTCAACGTCCCCGGCGGCACCATTCGGATGGAGACGCCGTGGGCGGTGGTGCGGCCCAATTTGGATCAATTGCCCGGCTCCTGCCGCAATTGGTTCACCGTCCAGCGCTGGGTGGATGTCTCCAACGCGGATTGTGGCATCACCTGGGCACCGCTCGATGCCCCGCTGATGGAGATTGGCGGCCTAACCGCAAATTTGCTAGGAAGTGTCAAGCGCGAGGAGTGGATGACCACCGCGCTGGAATCGCAGACCCTCTATTCCTGGGCGCAGAACAACCATTGGCATACCAATTACAAGATCGACCAGCCCGGCGCAACCACTTTCCGCTACATGCTGCGGCCGCACCGCGGTGGCTATGCGGCGGGCGACTCCGCGAAGTTCGGTCTTGAAACCACGCGTCCACTGTTAGTTGCGGCGGCCAGCGGCCCACAAGTGCCACCTTCGCTTGTCACAATTTCCGCGCCAGGCGTGCTGGTTGAAACCGTCAAGGTCAGTGAGGATGGCAAAGCACTCATCCTGCGCTTGTTCGGCGTATCCAGTCAGCCCGAGTCCGCCACCCTCACCTGGGGCTCCGTCCAACCCACCGCGATCCGGCTGACGGACCTAACCGAGAAGCCGCTAGCCCCGGTAAGCGGGCCGATTGCGGTGCCTGCTTATGAGGTTGTGCAAGTGCGGGCGGAGTTGCCGTAACAAAACGGCAAGTTCAGTCTGAGCACTCGGCTCCCCTGCCCTACTCGGGAGCCGCCTGCTCCTTGGCGGCCTTTTCCTTGGCTTCTTTGTCGGCCTTGGCTTTGGCTTCCTTGGCAGCCTGGGCGGCAAGTTTCTTCTCCTCGTCGGCCTTGCGGCGAGCGGCCACCTCTGCGGCTTCGAGCGGACGGAGTTGGGCGTGATAGTCGGTTGAGCGTGCCAAGCGCTGCTTGTTAAATAACAGGTCGCCGAATCGATCGGAGGTGCTCAACTCATACTCTCCATCCATATAGATTGAGTCAAACGGGCAGACTTCGGCGCAAATCCCGCAGTTCATGCAGACGGACACATCGATATCAAACACCTTGGGACGCTTGAGCGATTTGCCATTCTCATCGCGATCTAACACAATGTATATGCATTGCGGCGGGCATTCATTCTCACAAATCGAGCAGGCCGTGCAGCGCAGCCCGGCCATGGCATCGCTGCCGTCATAGACAAGGAAGGGGAAATTCCGGAAGTTGGGGCTGATGGTGGCGCGCTCCTCGGGATATTGGACGGTGGTCATCCGATCCTTGCGGTAGTAGCTTTGGATCATGTTGGTGGCCGTCACGGCCAAGCCCTTGAGCAAACCGATGCCGGGCAGCGTCCAAGCTGCCGTGGGCGGCGGGCCGGATGGGCGGGAGGTAGTTGCGGGATGTTCCATGGAATGATTATCTGTCAACTTCCCCTAACACGATATCGACGCTGCCGAGGATGAGGACGACGTCGGCGAGATCGAGTCCCAAGCACATATCTTCGAGCAATGTCAGATTGATAAAACTCGGCGGGCGGATGCGGTAGCGGAAGGGGTTGGCCGTGCCGTTGCTGATGAGGTGGAAGCCGAGTTCGCCCTTGGGCCCTTCGATGCGGGCGTATGCCTCGCCGACCGGCGGCTTGAAGTTGCGAATCTTTGCCTTGGGATGAATGTAGGCACCTGCAGGCAGTTGGTCGAGGGCTTGGCGGAGGATGGCTAGGCTCTCTCGCAATTCCAAGAAGCGGATCATCAAGCGGTCATAGCAATCGCCGGTGGTGCCCAGCGGAATGCGGAACTTGAAGCGATCATAGATGCCATAAGGCTCGGCTTTGCGGATATCATAAGCGACGCCCGCAGCCCGCAGCATGGGGCCGGTGATGCCACCATTGATGAGCGTTTCCTTTGGCAGCGCGCCGATATTCTGAGTTCTGGCAATCAAAATCTCATTGCCGGTGATCAGGTTTTCCAACTCATCGAGGAATCGTGGAAATTCATCCACCAACACGCGGGCTCTGGCCGCCCAGCCGTCCGGCAGGTCGTTGCGGCAACCGCCGAAGCGCATGAAATTGGACATCATCCGAGCGCCGGTTAGATCTTCGAACAGGTCGAGAATTTTTTCACGTTCACGGAACGCATACATCAGGGCGGAGCCCCATGCCCCCATGTCGCCGAGGAAAAACCCGACAAAGGCGGTGTGATTGATCAGGCGGGTGAGTTCGGCGGTGATGACGCGGATGTACTCGGCGCGTTCCGGCACCTCGATGCCGGCGAGCTTTTCCACGGCCTGGGCGTAGGCCCAATTGTTAGTAAGTGGGCAGATATAATCGAGGCGGTCGGTGAAGGGCATCGACGAGAGATATGTGACGCCCTCGGCGATTTTCTCGTGATTGCGGTGGAGGTAGCCGAAGACCGGCTTGAGGCTCACCACCGTCTCGCCGTCGAGCACCACATTCATGCGGAACACGCCGTGGGTGGATGGATGCTGCGGGCCTAACGAAACATGCAGCAACTGGTCCTCATCCAACTCCGGCATGGAGGCGGATTTGGCGGCGGGCGATAGGGACAATGACGGGTCGGAAATCACGGATTTCAAATTTCAGCTTTCAAATTTCAGCTTTCAGCTTTCCGATGTGGCGGGGTAATGCTGTTGGGCTTTTTCCAACACGGCATCGTGGGGGGTGGGCTCGTATTGGTAATCATCGGGCGCCACGTAATCCTTGCGCATCGGGTGATCGAGGAATTCATCCCACATCAAAATGCGCCGCAGATCCGGGTGACCGGCGAACTTCACACCGTACAAATCAAAAATTTCGCGTTCCTGATACTCGGCGCTGCGGTACACCGCCACCACCGAGGGAATGTGCACCTGATTGACGCGGTCCACGGTGCGAGCCCGCAACACCAGCGGGCCGACGCGGTGGGAGGTTGAGTAAAGATGATAGACCACCTCCAAAAACCCACAGACGGCCGGCGCGGTGCCTTCGGCGGGCACCGCCACGGCATCAGCCTTGGCGGGTTCCGGCCAATCCACACCGGTGACATTGGATAGCAAATCAAAGTCGAGGTCCGCGGTGTCGTGGAGGAATTGGCAGACGGCGACGAGGTGTTCGGGCGCGACGAGCAATGAGTCCTGGCCCGAAGGACCTGGGTTGCGCAGGTGGGCGATGGTGGCCGCAGGCAGCTCGGCACGCAAGCGGGTGAGAATGGCGGGAAGGTCAGGCGTCATGATGCGCTGGCGTCGCGGGTGAAGCTGGGCGGATTCCAAACGTCCGGGTTGAAGGCCGGCTCAAGGTCGTGCGCGCCAAATTCGGGCACCGGCAGGTCGCCCGGCCCGTTAGGATCGGCGTGGCGGGCGCGGTGCCGGCCCATGAGCTTTTCCTTGGCGATTTTTTCGCGCAACGTGATGAGTCCGTGGAGCAACGCCTCGGGTCGCGGCGGGCACCCGGGGATGGACACGTCCACTGGAATGAAGCGATCCACGCCCTTGAGCACGTTGTAGCCGTCCTTGAACGGGCCGCCGGAAATGGCGCAGGCACCCATGGCGATGACGTATTTCGGCTCGGCCATCTGGTTGTAAAGGCGCACCACTTGCGGTGCCATTTTCTTGGTCACGGTGCCGGCGACGATCATCAGATCCGCCTGTCGCGGCGAGGGCCGGAACACCTCCGCGCCAAAACGCGCCATGTCGTACTTGGCCATGGTGGCGGCGATCATCTCGATGGCGCAGCAAGCAAGGCCAAATTGCAGCGGCCACAACGAACTGGCGCGGCCCCAATTGATCAAGCCTTCGAAGGAAGTGACATGCACTC
>JBAXCM010000091.1:0-11829 GCA_037141475.1 Verrucomicrobiota bacterium
CTCGCAGGCTTGTGGCAGGCGGTGCTGCCAGAGGGACTGAGCGAACCCACCCCGGAATATGCCGCCGATCTATTCTGGCTCCTGCATCAAGGGCACATTCTGCTCTATGCCGATGACAAACTTGCGGTCCAAGAACCCCGCGAGACAACCCCTCCCAAGGACCCCAAAAAGCCGAAATCTCCAAATCCGTCGCAATCTGACCCGTCTCCCCGGAAAAATTTGAGTGCGGATGCCACCGTCACGTCGCCTCCGCAAGATGATCAGAGTAGCGAAGAGTCCATCGCCGAGGAACCCGTCGTCGAGGAACCCATCGCCGAGGAACCCGTCGCCGAGGAACCCGTCGCCGAGGAACCCGTCGCGGAGGAACCCGTCGCGGAGGAACCCGTCGTGGAGGAAGCCGTCGTGGAGGAAGCCGTCGTCGAGGAATCCGTCGTCGAGGAACCCGTCGTCGAGGAACCCTTCGCCGAGGAACCCGTCGCCGAGGAACCCGTCGGGGAGGATGGATGTAAGATTGCAAATTCTTGATCCCTTCGTGACTTCCGAGCCCCTGAACGGGCGGAAATCAAGTGTTTTGCATCGCGCTGCAGACCTGTTTTCCCGATGATGTCCCGCAGTTGGCTCCGCTTGGTTAGGGATTCCTGCTGTCTGATCGGACGCAGGGATGTTCTAACCGATTGCTAGATTTATGACACCGGAAGTTGGTGAAGCCATTCGGTGACGAGGATCAGAACTGGGTGTTTGACTGGGGATGTCCCACATGATTGGTTGCGCTAGATCCAAGCCACCGGGGGCTTGGCGCTGGTCCATGCTAACTGAGACAGGACTGTGCTTGACGCCTAGCGTACAATAGCTGGAAGATGCCGAAAATTGCGATCCTATCCGACATACATGCCAATGAGCCGGCTCTCAAGGCGGTGCTGCGGGATGTGGCCAAGGGCAAGATCGGCCGGATCGTATGTGGTGGCGACACCGTCGGTTACGGGGCGAGTTCCAATGCCTGCGTGAGTCGCTTGCGAGGGCTGGAGGCTGCCAGCGTGATGGGCAACCACGATTTTTATACCAATCACATTCGCAGGGATCGGACGGCCTTGCCTGCCAACCGGGATTGGCGCAAGAATCCGGTGTGGGCCGGTGTGGAAGAAGCCGCCCGCACGTTGAATGACGATAATGCGGCTTGGCTCCGCGGCTTGCCCCGCGAATTGCCAATCCCCGGCGGCGTGCTCGCTCATGCCTCCTTGCACCACCCAGAGGAATGGCCCTATCTGCGCTCGCTGAGCGATGCATTGCCGACCTTGGAGTGCTTGCGCGAGTCGGCACGCGGGATCGGATTTTTTGGCCACACGCACCGTCAGGAGATTTTTTTTGACCCATCTGCGGCGGTCCCCCCGGAGTGGCTCGGAGCCACCCGTGTGCATCTGCCCGAGGGGATTGTGTGTGCGGTGATGGTTGGCTCGGTGGGTCAGCCACGCGACGGGGATTTGCGGGCGGCATGGACGCTGTGGGACTCTGACACCCGGGTGCTCGAATTCCGTCACAGCGAGTACCCAGCCCTAACAGCTGCACAGGACATCGTGGCAGCCGACCTGCCTGTGGAATCGGCGCTGCGGCTGCTCAACGAGGATAGTGCGAGGGAATTCCGCCGCATGATCGGAATCTGAGCCCCCCCTCAAAAAATTCCGCAGATTTTTTGGCTTGCGCTTCGCCGCGCATTTTCTACTTTCGAGATGTCTCCCGATGCGAGCTCAGGATTGCGATGCAGAGCTTGGGAGGCAATCATCTCAGCCCACTACCCCCTATGAAACACCTCGAAAGAATCACGCTGCTGGCAGTGACCACGGTGTACGCCGGTTATTTCATCCGACAAGCCATACGCACCCGCGCCGAACGATTATTCCGTCTTGCGGCCGGCGAAAGTCCATACGAACGCGTCCATCCCAAGCCCCTCAGGCCCAAATCCGCCTGAGTTCGCAGCAGCCGGCCTGCCTGGCCATGGCTGCTGCACAGCAGCCCTTACAAGTCTAACGATCGTTTCGTTAGGTCAGGTTTTTCTCTCGCGTTTTGGAGTCTTTTATCTTTGAGTCTTGGGTCTGAGGCGCAGCCTCGCTTAGCTGATTGAGGCGGTGTAGGCAGCAGCATCGAGCAGACTGAGGGCATCTGCGGGATTTTTGACGCGCAGCTTGAAGAGCCAGCCATTGCCGTAAGGATCCGTGTTGACCCGTGACGGATCGGCTTCCACTGCGGGGTTGAGCTCGACGACTTCGCCAGCCACCGGGGCGTAGATATCGCTGGCGGCCTTGACGGATTCGACTACAGCGGTTGGGTCGGCAGCATCGACTATGCGGCCGAGGGCGGGGAGTTCGACGAAGACGACGTCGGTGAGCTCTTCTTGGGCGTGATCGGTGATGCCGACGGTGGCGATGTCGCCATCGAGGCGCAGCCATTCATGGGAGGAACTGTAGCGGAGATCAGCTGGAACGTTCATGGTGGGAGGGAGTTAAGTGAGGAAAGGCTCAAGACGCAAGGCTGCAAGACGCAAGATCAAAAGCAAAATGCAATGAGGAAGGTCTATCCCAGACGATCCGCCATCTTGTCTCTTGGTGGGTCTTCTTACCCGGCTTTATAGAATGGCTTTTTGACGACAATAGCGGGGAATAGGCGGCCGCGGACGTCAATTTGCAAGGGCGTGCCGGGTTTGGAAAAGGCGGTGGGCAGGTAGGCCATGGCGATGCCGGTCATCAGCGAGGGCGAAAGGACGCCGCTGGTGAGTTCGCCGAGGGGGCTGCCATCCTGGGCAAGCACCGGGTAGTGGGCACGGGGTGGAGCTCCTTTATCGGTGTATTGAATGGCACTGAGCTTTACGGTTGGCCCCTCGGCTTTTTGGCGCAACAGGGTGTCGCGGCCGATAAAGTCCGGTTTGGTTAGGTCCACAAAAAATCCGAGGCCTGCCTCGATGGGGGAGCGTTCGGGCGAAAGGTCGTTGCCATTGAGCGGATAGCCCATTTCGAGTCTGAGGGTGTCGCGGGCACCTAGGCCGCAGGGGGAGGCACCGGCGGCGACGAACGAGTTCCAAGCGGCAATGCCCTCGGCGGCGGGGCAGAAGAATTCGAAGCCGTCCTCGCCGGTGTAGCCGGTTCGGCAGACGATGGAACCGGCTGAGGTGGTGGCGTAACCATTGCGCGGAGGCAAGGGCTCGCCGGGACAGGCGGCGGCGAAAATCGCGCTGGCACGGGGGCCTTGGATGGCCATGCCGGCCCACAGCGCGCTTTCATTGCGCAGGATGATGTCCGGGTCTTGGTGGCCTGCCATCCAGAAAAAGTCTTTCTCAATCATCGAAGCGTTGACCACCAAGAAGAATTCGTCCTCGCCGCTGCGGTAGGCGATGAGGTCGTCGATGACCCCACCCTGCTCGTTGAGCATGAGGGTGTATTGGCCCTGACCTGGAGCCAACTTGTCGATGTTGTTCGTGAGCAGGCGGTTAAGCCAGGCGGCGCAGCCCGGTCCGCTGACCAGGAATTGGCCCATGTGGGAGATATCGAAAATTCCGGCCTCGTTGCGAACGGCGTGATGCTCGTTGAGGATCGATGTGTATTGGACCGGCATGTTCCAGCCGGCAAAAGGCACGAGGCGGGCAGCGAGCGCCTGATGGGCGGCTTCGAGGGGGGAATGTTGCAGTTCGGGGGTCACGCGCGGAGGGTGCCTCTGATGCAGGGGCTTGTCAACCTGCCGTGAAATTTCTTGTGCGCTGCGGCAGAGGCGGCCTAGCCTGTGGCCGAGCGCTAGGTGCCCGACAGATGGATTTGCTTGCGGCGCTCGGCGTGCCCACGCGCTGATTTTTTCACCCTGAATTCCACAATCCACATGTCCAACCGACCATGGTCGAAAGATCCACGGGATGCCAAGTCTGTTAACTTTGCAGTGCTCACGCATTACCTGCCCGTCACCCTGTTTTTGATCATTGTTTCGGCGCTGGTGGCAGCTTTGACGCAATTTGGCAACCACTCGGACAAGGCGGATGCGTTGTTCATGGCCTCGCAGCGAGGGCACGAGGAATATGTCAATCAGCGGCAGGAGTATTTGGAATTGCTGGACAAGTGGGGGTACGACTCTTCGAGCGGGCGTTTTGAGCCGGGCGACGGCCAGCAGGCGATTACCCAAGAGCAAGTGCGGGAACTCGACGCGATGGCCCGGAGTCTGAATCTCGCTGCGGATCGTCTGAAGCATCCAGATCCACTGGCCGACATCAAGCGGGGGCAGCTATGGCGGTTGGTGACGCCCATGTTTCTCCACTTCGGCATCATGCACATCGTTTTCAACATGATGTGGCTGTGGCAATTCGGCTTGGTATTGGAAATGCGTTTCGGCTGGCGGAGGTTTCTGGGGCTGGTGCTGGTGGTCGCGGCGTTGTCCGATTTGGCGCAAGGGATGTGGGCTGGCGCTGGCTTTGGCGGCATGTCCGGAGTAAATTACGGCCTGTTCGGATTTTTGCTGCTGCGGGGAAAACTCCATCCCAACCCGGAATTCGTGATGAATCCACGCACGATTTCATTAATGCTCATTTGGCTCGTCGTCTGTTATACCAATGTGATCGGCCCGGTCGCCAACACCGCTCATTTGGTCGGATTCCTCACCGGTGGAGCCATCGGCACGGCCAACGCCCTGCAGGCCGGTGGCTGGCAAATCCTCAAGCGACGCCAGCAATTCCGTGCTGCCATGTCCTCGAGCGCCGATTGCCTGCACCACTGCACCACCTGTGGGAAAACCGAGCGCAGCGCCCCAGACCTGGAATTTTTCGTCAGCCAGCAAGATCACCAGGAATACTGCAGCTATCATCTGCCCGAAAATCGTCGCTAAGGTGTCACCCGCCGCTTGAAATCCGTGGTAAAAATCGCCGCAGCAACCCTTTTTATCGTCTTTTCAAGGATGATCCGTTGGAAAAAATCGGCGGGCCTCGCACTCGGCTGGCTGGTGGCACTTGCTGGTGCCCAGGCCGCCATCCCGGATGGGGCCACACCCATTCACCTGGTGGAATGGCCGACGCTCTCCCCCGACGGCAAGACGGTTGTCTTTGAATGGCTAAACCATTTATGGAGTGCCTCGGTGGAAGGAGGGGAGGCCGTTCGTCTCACCGATCATCCGGCACGAGACACCCGTCCGCATTTCACCCCGGATGGTCAGCGGCTGGTGTTTTCCAGCAACCGCACTGGCTCGTTCCAAGTGTTTTCGATGGCTGCAGGCGGGGGCGGCGAGCCGCTCCAGCATTCCTTCCACAGCGAGGGCGGCTTGCTCGAATGCTTGTCGCCGGATGGCACGCGGGCCATCATCTCCGGCAAACGCGAATTCGCGGGCCCCAACTCCACCCGCTTGCTCGAAGTGAATCTGAGCCATCCCCGACGCGAGCGTTTCCTGTTCGATGCCTACGCCACCGGTGCCGCTTGCTCGCCGGATGGCGGATGTGTGCTCTTTTGCAGGGGGGGTGAGCGGTCATATCGCAAGGGCGAGTCCGGCACTCGCGGATCTCAACTCTGGCTCTATCGGGAGTCCGGTAACTCGTTCGAGAGATTGTTGCCCGGTGCCACCGATGCTCGCTCGCCGCTGTGGCAGCTCGACGGCAGGGGATTCTACTATGTATCTCGTATCAACGGTGTCGCCAATCTCTGCTCCTACCGGGAATCAACACAAACCAGCAAACCACTCACGTTTGCCACAGGCGATGGGATTTCACAGCCGAGCATGTCCGCCGACGAAGGGACTTTCATTATGTTAGTCGGCTGGCAACTCTGCCGCCTGCGGCCCGCCACGGATGGCGCACCAGTCCCCCTCGAACTGTGGACACGGGCAAAGGTGCCCGACGTTTCACTCTGCAGCGAGCAAGTCTCAGCCGCAACCGACGCGGATTTCTCGCCCGAACTCGACCAAGTCGTTTTTGCTGCCTGCGACAAGCTGTGGCTGTCCGACCATGGCTGCAATCCACCACTTTGCCTGACAAAATCATCGGCTGCTGAAAGCGAGGGGCACTTTTCCCGAGATGGCGAGTGGCTGTACTTTCTGCGTGATGACGGGTTGGAGGCCAATTATTTCCGCGCTGCGTTCAACCATGGCCGCCTTGGCGAGGCCGAACAACTCACTCGTGGCCAGCGCTCGAAGAGCCGCCTGAAGGTTAGTCCGGATGGCAAATATATCGCCTGGGTTGAGGGCAATGGGGATGTGTTTAGTGCGGCCGCCGATGGCAGCAAGCCCATCCGAGTTTTCCAATGCTGGGACAAGCCGACCCTCGAGTGGTCGCCCTGCGGCCATTGGTTAGCACTCGGTGCTGTGGACCCCAACAGCAACCGGGACATCTGGCTCGTCGCCGCCGATGGTAGCCGCCCGCCGCTTGATCTCACCCGCAACCCAGCCTTCGACGGCTCGCCTCGATGGTCGCCGGACGGGCGGTTCTTGGTGTTCACCTCCCGCCGTGGGTTTTCTAACAAGGCTGGCCTGTGGCGCATCGACTTCGGCGTCGGCGGCCCCGCCCGAGATATGTCGGATGAGGCGATTGTGCGCTGCGGCGAGCTGGCCACTCCTCTATTGACCCGCGGAGTGGAGCCGAGCCGGGTGATCTGGACCGCGGATTCCAAGAGTCTGTTGCTGCAAAACGATAACCCGAATGACCATCATTGTTATTCTCTATCAGTTTTTAAGAATTCCCTCAGCGTCGTGGCAAAATGTCGTGGTGTGCCGATCCGGGTGACACCTGATGGCGGATTGCTGCTGCAGGTGGACGGCTGTCCGGCGATTCTCAGGGAGGGCGAAGTCACGCGTTTCCCCATTCTCCTGACGGTTGAGCGGCGGCGTGACGAGCGGCTTCGACTCGGCTTCCGGCGCATTTGGCGCAGCCTCGGTGAGCGGTTTTACGATCCCTCAATGAAGGGGGCCAACTGGCCGGCGTTGCGGATAAAATATGAGGATCTGGCGGTCGGAGTGCGAGATTCCAAGCAGTTTGAGCGGGTGATCGAAATGCTGTTAGCTGAACTCAATTCCTCACACCTTGGCTTTATCGCTGATGATTGGCCTCAGCCATCTGCTGCGGCGACGCCAGTGCCCGAGGTGACGGCCCACCCGGGTCTGGTGTTTAAAGACACGGCGGGCGAGGGACCACTGGTCATCGCCCGGGTGCTTGCAGGTTCGCCAGTGGGGCAACTCAAGGAGGCACCGCAGCCCGGCGAGACGCTTGTGCGCATCGCGGGCCGGGCGGTCAACAATCAGACACCGTTGGAGGAATTTTTCACCGGGGCGCTTGACCGGCCGATTCCGCTGGTGGTTCAGGCTGCCGGAGGCCGCCAACGGGTCATTGAATTGCGCTGCATCTCTTATGAGCAGGCCCGGTCCCTTGAGCATGAGGCACGCGAAGCCGCCAGCCGTAGCCTAGCAGCAGCGCCGCCGCATCCGCGCCTCGCCTATCTGGCATGGACGCAGATGGCACCGGAGGACATTGCGCAGCTGGAATTGGCGATCTATCGAGCATCTCTAGATCACGACGGGCTCATTCTCGACGTGCGCGACAATGCCGGAGGCAGCGCGGCTGATCAGGTGCTGGCGATGTTTTGCCAACCAAAGCATGTGCTCACTGTGCCGCGTGGGGGGCCGCCTGGCTATCCGGTCGAGCGCCGCGCTCATCCAGTGTGGGATCGGCCTCTGGTGATTTTATGCAATGAAAACACCTGCTCCAACGCGGAGGTTTTTTGTCATGCCATTCAGCAATCCGGGCGTGCTCGGCTGGTCGGCAGCGCCACGGCCGCTTGCGTGATCTCCACGGTCGAGGAAGTTCTCCCCGGTCTCGGCCGCCTCCAACTCCCGTTTCGCGGGTGGTTTGATGCCGCCACCGGGAATGATCTCGAGGGCTTTGGCGTGGTCCCAGACCAACCCGCTGCTATGGGCCCCACCGACGAAGTCGCAAGGCGTGATCCCCAATTGCAGCAAGCTCTAGAAGTGCTCCGGGCTGTTTTGGCTGACATTCCGAAGCGAAATGCTGAGGAAAAATGATCGATTTAGGAGTTTCCTACAGTCGCATTGTTAGGATCATTCCGATATTTTTCCTTTGCCGGCGTTTCTGCATTCGAACTCAGGGCTCGACCTGAAAAGCGCCACGGGGCCGAGCAAGTTCTATCCCCTGAAATTGCCGTCCAGCTCCGGTGCCGCTGCAAGAATCCTCAGATGATACTTGTCTGCGACTCGTGCATCTTGGGTGCGGGGGATCGAAGGATGACGGAGGGACCACTTCTCTTGAAACAGATCTTATTTGATAAATCGAATGCAAAGAGGATAACGATAGGACTTGCCGTTTGCGGTCTCGATTGACGCAAGGATCACACATACCAGATTGAAAATAATGACCGCAGGAAGAAGGATGAAACCGATCAGCAGAAAAATCGAGAGGGCTGCCACGATGCCGTAAATGGTAACTGAGATTTGGAAGTTCAGCGACTCTTTCCCCTCGCTCTCGACAAAAGGCATTTCCTCCCGCTTCACCATCCAAATGACCAGCGGCCCGGCGAGATGACCGAAGGGCACGAAATAACCTGACAGGGCGAGAAGGTGGCAGAGCATTCCCATGTTTTGTTCGTTCTTGCTCATGATTTCAGCAGGAATCTCTGGAGGCGTAACTCTGCCCGATATGGGTTGCGGGGCCTGCCATGGCTGGTTGTCTGGTGGGTTCATAATTCGGGTTGCAATGAAAATTTGCTTGCTTGGTTTTGATTCGCAGGTGCCGACCAGAACGTTGGTGAGGGAAATATCAGGACAGAAAAAATAAATCTTTTTCGGTTTCAGGGAAACATCCCTCAAACCGGAAAATAGCGCCATGATCCGTTTTGCCAAGAACTATAGTGATCTTCAATTGCTTTTCATGGCGGCGTGGCTGTGGCATGGTGCCCCTGCCATGCGCGTTGCCGTCTTAAATGTTGTGGGATTGTCCAGTTCGCTGCTTGGGCGGCACATGCCGCGCCTTGCGGCGTTTGCTAAGAAACGCGGGTTGCAAGCCCATGCTCCGGCGTTTCCAGCCCTCACCTGCAGTGCCCAAGCGGCAATGCTCACGGGCATCGGTCCGGCAGCACATGGCATTGTGGCAAACGGTTGGTATGATCGCGAAGGCGCAGAAGTACGGTTTTGGAAACAAAGCAACCATCTCGTGCACGGCGAGAAGATCTGGGACGTGCTGCGCCGGGAGATGCCAGGCTTTACCTGCGCCCAGTTATTTTGGTGGTACAACATGTATGCAAGCGTGGATTTTTCCATCACGCCGCGTCCGCTCTATCCGGCTGATGGACGCAAGGTCTTTGACATTCATACCCAGCCAATGGGCCTGCGCGACGAGCTAAAACGCGACCTGGGTGAGTTTCCGTTTGCCTCGTTTTGGGGCCCGGCCGCAGGTTTGGCTTCGTCGGCTTGGATCAGTGCCTCCGCCAGATGGATTGATGAGCGGCGTGCTCCGACGCTCAGCTTGGTCTATCTGCCTCACCTCGACTACCCGCTGCAGAAATTTGGCCCCGATGCTGCGGAAATCCCTGCCGAATTGGCAAAAATCGACGAACTCGCGGGTGATCTTATTGACTACTACGAATCTCGAAGTGTCCGCGTGCTGGTGGTCTCCGAATACGGTATTTCACCGGTGAAACGCCCGCTGCACATCAACCGCATGTTCCGGGATCGTGGCTGGCTCCAGATCAAGGACGAACTTGGCCGCGAAACTCTCGATTGCGGCGGATCGCGTGCCTTTGTCGTCGCCGATCACCAGATCGCCCATGTCTATGTGAACGATCCAACCATTCGCCAGGACGTCCGAAAATTGCTAGAAAATACCCCGGGCATCGCCGAAGTCCGCTGCCCGAACGAAACCTGGGGAGACGGCATCGGCACCGCGCGGGCCGGCGACTTCATCGCTATCGCAGCCTCTGACGCCTGGTTCACCTATTATTTCTGGGAGGATGACGCGCTTGCACCGGATTATGCCCGAACCATCGATATTCACCGGAAGCCGGGCTACGACCCCTGTGAGTTGTTCCTAGACCCGCACATCCCGTTTCCGAAGATTAGAATCGCCCGCTTCCTGATGCAAAAAAAACTCGGCCTGCGCGGCTTGCTCGACGTCATCCCGCTCGATGCCTCGTTGGTGCGCGGCTCTCACGGCCGCGATGAGGTGCCCGATGGCGAACGTCCGATTTTGTTAGGATCTGCTTGGCCGGTAAGCGCTGCGGCCGATGTGTATCATGCGATTTTGGAGGCAGTGCGCCATTGAGTCTCGCGAGGAAGAGACCCCGGAAACGCCGAGCCCCAGCTCGCGGAGAACCCGCTTTATAGGCCAAGCTCCTCAATTTTCGACACTCTCAGGCAGCGCTTGGTTCGGGTGTTCAAAACTGAGTGTTTGTTGTATTGGCTTCAGGGGGGATGGTCATTCCACGGGCAGCGACGGCCGCAACCGTCGCTGCCAATTCGTGGAGGGGATTAGCCGTTGAGAGTCCAGCCGTCGCGGTATTTGCGCCGCAGCAACTCGTTGGCTTCCGGGGAATTGGTGACGCGTCCGGTGGCACCGTCGTATTCGAGTTTTTTGCCGGTCCGATAGGCGACGAGACCCAGCAGCATTTGTTCGATCATATTGCCGCTGTATTCGAAGTCACAGGCGGTTTTGAGGCTGGGGTTTTTGCAGGCATCGAACCATTGTTTTTGGAAATGGCCGACTGCTGGCAGCAGGGTTTTGGCAGTGCGCTGTTTCAGGTAGCTGAGGTCGGCGTTGTCGCCCACCGGAATCAGCAGGCGCGATTCGAAGTCGGCCACTAAAAACCCCTTGGAGCCTTTGAACAGGGCACCGTGATCGATGGCTTGCAGGTTGATCTCCCGATGCGGAGACCGGGGCATCACTCCACCTTGGTACCAACTGACCCGCACCGGGCCGCGCCAGTCGTTGGCGGGATGATCGAAATGCGATTCGCATTCCACCGGGGTGACGTCCGGATTGAATGCCTCGCCTTTCGCTTCGGCGCTCGTCGGCAGACCGGCATCGACCGCATTCCATAACAAGTCCATCGTGTGGCTTCCCATGTCACCGATTTGACCGACGCCGAAGTCCCAGTACATGTTCCATTGCAGGCAATTTGCACCGGATCCGCCGGAGAAATAGCCGGGATTGTAAGGATGGAGGGGTGAGGGCCCAAGCCACAGGTCGAAGTTGAAGCCGGCTGGCGGTTGGCCCTCCGCAGGCAGATATCCGGGGCGGCGAATTTGGCGGTTGCCCCAGGCCATGGCGGCCTGAATGTCGCCGATGGCACCGTCGCGGATCAATTCGCGCACCCGGTTGAAGTTTTCAAACGCGTGGCGCTGCATGCCCACTTGGGTGGCAAGCTTGTCCTTTTTGCTGAGCCAGTTGGCGCGGACCGTTCTGGCTTCTTCCACCGTGATGGCCAGCGGCTTTTCACAATACACGTGGAGGTTGCGGTTCAGCGCCCAGTTGGCGATGAACGCGTGGGTGTGGTCAGCGGTGCAGATGACCACTGCATCGAGGTCTTTTTGCTCAAGGCACTTGCGCCAGTCCACGTAGGTCTTGGCATTGGGGAAGCGCTTGAGCGCATCGGCGAAGCGGTTCTCGTTCACGTCGCAGAGGGCGACTACATTTTCGTTAGCCAGGGAGTCGTAATGGGCTTCGCCACGGCCCCAGACGCCGATCAAGGCGATGTTGAGTTAGTTGCCGGGGGAGTTTTTGCCCGACAGGATGCCACTTGGGAGAAGCGTGAGACCGGCACCGGCAAAAGCGGTGGTATTGAGAAACGAACGACGATTCATGGTGGGATAGGGATGGGG
>JBAXCM010000092.1:0-11824 GCA_037141475.1 Verrucomicrobiota bacterium
CGACCCTGCTGCCGTCGCCTCATACGCCGTCGCCACATCCATCGACCTCATCCACTGGCAGCCTGCCACTGGAGGCGTCAAGGACAACGGCGATTCTGTCGAATTCACGCTGCCATCCGGCACCCAGCGTGTTTTCGTCCGCCTGGAGGTAAGCACGGCCCCCTGAGGCTGAGGCCCTGAGGGGGCTTGCTGGGATAGACAAGTGAGCGGCAGCGGTGTAGTTTTCTGGCATCCGAGATTCCGCACCCTCCCCAATGTCAGAAATTCTGCTAGCCACGCTCAACGCCCGCTACATTCATACCGCCTTCGGGCTGCGTTGCCTGCATGCCAATCTGGCCGAATTGCAGGAACGCAGCACGATTCTGGAATTTGACATCAAACAACGTGCGGCGGACATCGCAGAGGAGTTGCTGGCGGCGAAGCCCAAGATCATCGGTCTGGGTGTCTATATCTGGAACGTGGTGCTTAGCACCGAAGTGGTAGGCCTGCTCAAACAACTTGCTCCGGAGGTTAGAGTGATACTCGGCGGCCCGGAGGTGAGTTATGAAACAGCCAGCCAGGAGATTGTCAGGCTGGCGGACCACGTGATCACCGGCGAGGCGGACTTGGCATTTGCAGATCTATGCCGAAGCCTTCTGGCCGGTACCACCCCGCCCAAGGTGCTGGCCGCGGCATTACCCGATCTCCCAAAACTAGCGTCACCCTATCCGTTTTACCAGGATGAGGACATTGCGAAGCGGGTGTTGTATGTGGAGGCGTCGCGGGGCTGTCCGTTCTCCTGCGAATTCTGTTTGTCGTCGGTCGATCTGCCGGTGCGGGCGTTTCCGCTTGCTGCGTTTCTAAGGGAGATGGACCGCTTGCTGGCACGCGGGGCCAAACAGTTCAAGTTTCTCGACCGGACGTTCAACCTCGACGTGCGGGTGAGCGCGGCGATTCTTGAGTTTTTTTTGGAGCGCTGGCAACCGGGCCTGTTCCTGCATTTCGAAATGATCCCCGACCGATTCCCGGAATCCTTGCGCGGCTTGATTGCCAAATTCCCCGCCGGCGCGCTCCAGTTTGAAGTAGGCATTCAATCGTTCAACGAAGAAGTATCCAACCATATCAGCCGCCGCCAAAACATTGCTCGGCTGGAAGACAATCTGCGCTTCCTCAAGCAACATTCCGGAGTGCATGTCCATGCAGATCTGATCGCCGGCTTGCCGGGAGAATGCCTCGCGAGTTTGGCCGACGGCTTCGATCGATTGTGGCACCTCGGCCCGCAAGAAATACAACTTGGCATTCTCAAACGCCTGCGCGGCACACCCATCATTCGCCACGACCTGCCATTTGCCATGGTCTATTCCCCGTTGGCACCCTATGAATTGCTAGCTAACCGAGACATCGACTTCGCCACCCTCCAACAGGTGAAGCGCTTGGCCCGCCACTGGGATGCGCTCGGCAACAGCGGGCGGTTCTCGCAGACTTTGCCAATCTTGCTAGGTCTAATGCCCCGCGCCTCGCCATTCTGGAACCTTTGGGACTTTTCACAACGCCTGCACGCCTGGATGGGCAAAAACCAAGGGATTTCCCCAGCCAACCTTGCCGGGCAATTGTTTCTGCACCTGCGCGAGGCCGGCGTGGACCCTGCCATATTGGAGGCTTCTCTAACTGCCGACCACCTCGCTGCCGGCGGCCGCGGCCGCCCAACCTGCCTCTCGCCGGACGCGGTCCCCGCCCGTGATAACTCGCAATCCGGTACCAACCGCCGCCAGCAAAGGCATCAAGGGTTCAAAACTCAGGGTTCGACCTCAAATGTGCTGCGGGACCGACCCGTTCAATTCCCTTGAAATTGCGATCAAGTTGAGGAGACGCGCAAGAATAGTTGTCGATTGTAGAGGCGTGTCTATGACCGCCGATGACCCTGAATCGCCAATGAATCCGCCAACTCAATAAGGGTCAACTCATGCACATCGGCGGTCACAGACACGCCGCTACAAGGCACCTCATTGGCCTCCACTCAAAACTGACCCTTAGGGAATCCGACTTGCTCGCTCCGTTGCCGAAAGCGAGGTTGAACGCTGAGTTCTCGGGTTGGCTCAGCCCCAATTTAGCGGAAACAAATCGAATCCCTCCTAATCCCGCATTGGCAGGGACCCGGTCACTTGGCTGAGGGAGGCGGATACGGCGAGTTGGTGGCCATCTGCGAGAACGCGCAGGCCCTGGCCATGGCCGTAATGCAGGCCGGTTTGGTCCCAGATGATTGTCAACAGATGCCCGTGATAAGGGATGCGCTCCAGGCAGAACCAGGCCCATCCCTGAGGCACTAACGGATGAACATCGATGGTGCGGTCGGCCCTCGGACGCAGGCCGATGAGCCCGCTGATGACAAGGTCGCAGTAGGTCGAATGGTTATAGTCCTTGCCGCGCTCCACGCCACCCTTGCCTGCGTCCCAAGTGCCGTCCTTCCATGCCTTCAGCCGCGTCCGGGAAATCCAGTCACCGGTGACGGGGTTGAGGTTTTCATCGATCCACGGCACAACCCGGCCATCATTGAGTTTGAGTTGCTGGGAGTTGCTATAGATCTTGAGCAATTCGAAATACTCCTTGGCGCCAATCACCGTTTGGGGTGGACCGTTTAGCAAATTTGCCAAACCCGTTAGAGTGACGGAAGTTGCGTATGGCCAACTAGGTCCGTTCCACTGGCATTCATGGCCGGTATAAGAGATTTGATATTTCGGATGGCGCTGCTCGGCAGTGGTCGGGCCGAAGGGTGCGAAAAACCCCTTGGGATCCATGATCTGTTTCCAGGCGACGGAGTATGACGGATCAGCCAAGTTAAAGTACCATGGAGTGTAACCGTGTTGCTCGCGCACATCCACCAAGCGGGTGTTGTCACCACGCGGCAGAACTTTGAAAAATTCCGCCTGCTTGTCCCACAAGCGATCCAGCACCAATTTCTTGATTGCCGCAGCCTTGTCGCGGAATCGACTCGCAAGTTCGGGCTGTCCCGCCAATTCCGCAATATTAGCGATGGCTTGCGCGTCGCCGAACTGATAACTATTGATGGTTGCGCGATAGCCGCTGCCACCGATGGACACTTCACCGCCGTCGCGATCGTCGCTCTGCCAATACAGGCCATTGGAATCCTGCTGCTGCTTCTCCCAAGTCTCATAATTGCCAATCAAATCCGGCAACAATGCCAGCGGTATCTTCGCATCACCCGTCACGAGATAACGCGCCCACAGTGCATCCGCCGCCCAAAAACTATAACGGCGCGGCTCGCCGCCGCCACCGAACCAGAAGCGGGCATAGTCATTGAGAACCCGCGGGTCGCGCAGCCAGCGGCCCTCGTAAAAGTGATGACCCGCCGCACAACTGATCGAATTGTATTTGCCGGCCCAGCCGACTTGCGGCAGGAATTCGTCCACGATGAAGCCGGCAGGCGTTTGCTTGATATGCTTCCGATACGTCCACCAGCGGAAATAGTAAGTGCGTTGTATGTCCTCGTCGGGACAATCTAACAGCGGCATGTTGTCCGAGAGAAACTCCCAAGCCACCTCATTCGGATAGAAGTTGCTGTTGAGTTCCGCGTCGTCCTTGTTGAATTGCGCCACATAATGCTGGAACGATCCGGCCTGCAGCACGGGGGCGGCTGGCTCCGCTGTAGCGGCCGATGCCGCCATTGCGATTACTAACACGAGACGAAGATTTGAGTTTGTCATTTTAATTTTCAGGATATCTTAAAGAAATGCCGTCGCAAGTCCACTGAAATGTTTGAGATGAAGCAAGAGCCAATATTCGAAACAAGGCGGCGAGTGGGCCAGATTCACCTTCAGATCAGATTCATTCCTGCATCGACTGTAGCCGCATACCTCGTGTCTAACGGAGTGCGGAATCCTGTCTGATTGTGGATCAAATCAGTTTCTGAGACTCCACCCGCAAGGATAGGCGAATCCATCTCGCCTCGCGGGAAAAATCGACTTGGGACTACAGACCCGGCTTTTTGCTTTATTTTCATCTGGAAACCGAGGAAAACAACCCGTGCACTGCCTGCCCGGAAAATCAGGGGGAGCGCAACTATCCATGAAACGACGCAGCTTTCGCACCTACATCAACCCCAACGGGATCCTCCGATGGTCCACCCTCTGTATCCTCGCTGCCCTGCCAGGATGCAGCCCCACTGCAACCGACAAGGATGTGGCTATGGCTGAAAACCAGGCACAAATCGAGCAACTCGACCGCGAACAGGCCAAACTGTTAAACGGAGAGATTGACAACAACTTCTACCTCCCGAAACTCGGGTATTACCACGCCAACGCCCACGATTTCTTTGAGAATCCGTACGGCATGGAACAGGACGGACAATACTACGTCGATGGAAGGTGGCAGTATGCTGCCGTGACCGAATACGAAGGCGGGCCCACCCGGCCGACCCCGGAAGCCCTGAAGAAAATCGAGCTGGTCCTGGAGGATGAACAAAGGGCCGAACAAGAAGCGGAGCGAGCCCAAAACACCAACTACAGCTCGTATCATGGTGGCTCTAACCTGATGATGTACTGGTTGATTTTCGGTAACCGCAACACCTACACCCCAGGACTTGGATTTCAACAAGCCAGCATCCGGACCGGCGTGTGGGAACAAAACCTGGCCAGCCAGCGGTCGGCAGTCGCCAGCTATGCTGCGGCCAACCCAAGCTACCGCAGCCTGGTTGCCCAAAGCCGAGCCAGCGGCACAAGCATCCACTCGGCATCCGGTGCCTCCGTTCGTGGTGGATTCGGCGGCAGCGCACACGGTTCCAGCGCCAGCTAATCCGATGATCCAACTCCAATACAACACACCTCGCCCGGACTGGCACCAGCAGGTTGAGGAAGCTGGCCTCATCTGGCACGGTGCGGGCAGCGAGCCTTACTGGACCGAAGGCCAGCATCTGGCGCTTTCCTTGCAAGAAGCGGAGACGCTGGAAGACGCCGCCACCGAGCTGCACGCACTGTGTCTTGAAGCATGCGACCAAATCGTTCGCCGCGATTGGTTCAGCCGGCTTGCCATCTCAGACTTGGTGGCCGCCCAAGTGCAAACCTCTTGGATGGCGAGAGATTTTTCCATCTACGGCCGATTCGATCTGGCATGGGACGGCACTGGGACGCCCAAGCTCCTCGAATACAACGCCGACACGCCGACCTCCCTGCTCGAAGCGTCCGTCATCCAATGGGATTGGCTGGAAGCCGTGGCTCCTCAAAGCGACCAGCTCAATTCCATCCACGAAGCGCTCATCGAGCGGTGGAAACGGATCCCGGAAAATCGCATGCATTTCGCCTGCTCCTGGGAAAACCAGGAAGACCGGCAAACCATCGCCTACCTCGCCGAAACCGCCGAGCAGGCAGGGAAATCCGTCGAGCTCATGGACATGGAGGAAATCGGGTTCTCGCCGGCCGGAAGATTCACCGGACTCGACGAAATTCCCATCGAGAAGCTGTTCAAGCTCTACCCCTGGGAATGGATGGCCAGAGAGCCGTTTTTCGCCGAAATCGGGCAAGAACGATCCCGGTTCATCGAACCTATCTGGAAAATGATGCTCTCTAACAAAGCCATCCTGCCTATCTTGTGGGAACTCAACCCCGGCCACCCGCTCCTGCTCCCGGCAACGTTCTCCAAAGAATCCCTGTGTGCCCAAGGCGTCTCCCAGTGGGTTGAAAAGCCATTCCTTGGCAGGGAGGGCGCCGGCATTGCCCTGATGAATCGAGGCCGCCAAACCTGCGCCGGGGGCGATGGCTACCAGGACAACCCCCGGGTGTTCCAAAAACACGCCAACCTGTTCACCGCCGGCCGAATGCATTTCGTGTGGGGCCTCTGGATCGTCGGTGACAGCTGCCACGGCCTATCCGCCCGCGGCGACACTTCGCCCATCACCGGAAACCTCAGCAGGTTCTTTCCACACAAAATCGTTTGATCCTATCCGGGATCAGGGAGGTGAACGCTTGTTCGGTAATCGTCAGATGGCGTGGCCGCAGGACGCCGCGACCACCGCCTGCGGCGGGACGCCTCAGCTACGCAGGTGGCGGGCGAGCGGCTACTTTTTGCGGGATTTCTCGAGGGTATCGGCCATGGATTCATCGGCGGAAGCCGCTTCGGCGACGGAGATATCACAGGTGGCGGTCATGCGGCGTTTGGCGGAGATTTTGTAGGCGAAGGCGGTGCTGCCAGCCTTGAGGTCATCGGCATCGGCGATGAAGGTGGCAGAGTTGTGGGCGTGGATGCCGATGTGAGCGGCGGTGGCGATGGCGTCTTGGTTGGCTCCGAGGAACAAAAATTCCCACTGGTATCTTTCTGTCTGGTGGGTGATTCGCTGATGAACGTCGGCCATGGAGAATGTTTGTGAGGCATTTTCCTCGCCGTCGGTTAGGATGGCGATGATGACTTTGGACGGGCGCTTGTGAACGGGAAGGGCTGCGAGGGATTTGCCGATGGCGTCGATGGTGCGGCCGATGGCATCAAGCAGGGCGGTGAAACCCCGGGGTTGATAGGTCTCGGCAGTGAGCGGCACCGCTTTGTGGATCGGCACGCGGTGGTGGACGGGCAGGTACTCGTGATCGAAGAGGATCAGCGAGAAGGTGGCCGGGATCGGCTTGCCGCCGTCGTCCACAGTGGCTTGCTGGGCCTTGAGGAATTCATTGAAGCCGGAGATGGCAGCGGGGGCCATGGACTGCATGGAGCCGGAACGATCAAGGATGAAGGCGATTTCTGTTTGCATAATATGGTTTGTGAAGGGATGGAGGTCGGTGTTTCGGTGTGAGAGAAAGGATCAGTCGCAGCACAACGGTTTTTCGCGTCTCTCTTACTGAGTTATCGAAACACCGAGCCGCGCTAGCTGAATTCATACTTCTACGAGTGGCAGGGGTTAATTTATCTGAGTTATTATTAGTAGTCGATTAAAAAAAACGCCTATTGAGAATTTTTTATTTTACGTTTGCAAAGTATTTGTCGTTGGTTCGGGCAAATCGCTGAATGAGATGGGCGACAAGGCGGATAATCAGGACTGGGGGGGACTGCGATTCATCGAAGCGAGTGAGAGGTGGAAGGGAGTGCCCAACCCGCAGGATTTTTCAGGTTTGGTGCGCGACAAACGGGGGGCGGTCTTTTCCTGGACGTCTCGTGGGCAAATGCGGCCATAAGGCCCATATTCCTTGAAGGGGCCTAACGAAGCGATCCGTTCATGATCCCGGCAGTTGGATTCCGGGAGGCTAAAAATGGCCCAAGCCGGTGCCAGGTCCGGGATATGTCATCTGAGGGCCGGAGAGGCCGCATTTTTTGCGCTGACGCAGGGAATTTTCACAATTCTTGCATGGATGACATAATATGCGCAAAAAAGCGGGGAATGTGACGAGTGAAATGCGTAATTTGACTCGCCTGTAGCTGGTTGGCTGACCACAGTCCGGCGATTTATGAAACACCTGAAAGGACTCCTATTAACCACGGCCTTGATGCTCGCGAGTGCGGGCGGCGCATTTGCGAGTGAGGCCGACTTAAAAATTCCGAACCTAGACCGGGTGACGTTTACGTCGCTTGGCGGGGTTCATGGCGACACCCTGATGTACATCGGCCTGGCGGTCTGTGTCCTCGGCGGACTCTTCGGACTTCTGCAATACCAACAAACGAAAAACCTGCCGGTTCACCAGAGTATGGCCACGGTTTCCAACACGATTTGGGAAACCTGTAAAACCTACCTGTTCACCCAAGGCAAGTTTCTGGCGATCCTGTGGCTGCTCATCGCGGCCTGCATGATCTATTACTTTGGCGTGCTGCAAGAAGGTAACTCCCCCGGGCATGTGGTGGTCATTCTGCTTGCCTCAATCCTCGGCATCCTCGGATCGTATGGCGTCGCCTGGTTTGGCATCCGCATCAACACGGTGGCCAACTCTCGCACGGCGTTCTCCGCGCTCAAGGGCAATCCGCTCGCCACGCTTGGCATCCCGTTGCGCTCCGGCATGAGCGTCGGCCTGCTGCTCGTCTGCGTCGAGTTGTTCTTCATGATCTGCATCCTCATCTTCCTGCCCACTGACCTCGTCGGCCCCTGCTTCATCGGCTTCGCCATTGGTGAATCGCTCGGCGCCTCGGTCCTGCGCATTTGCGGCGGCATCTTCACCAAGATCGCCGACATCGGCTCCGACCTGATGAAAATCGTCTTCCAACTCCCCGAAGATGATCCGAAAAACCCGGGCGTCATCGCCGACTGCACCGGCGACAACGCCGGCGACTCGGTGGGACCGACGGCCGACGGCTTTGAGACCTACGGGGTGACCGGTGTGGCCTTGATCGCGTTCCTGTCCTTGGCGTTGGCCACCCAACAGGAAGTCTGCGCCACTCTCATCGTCTGGATCTTCGTCATGCGCATCCTCATGATCATCACCTCGCTGGGCTCCTACCTCGTCAATGAAGTGATCAGCAATGCCATGTTCGGTGGCAAAAAGGACTTCGATTTTGAAGCTCCCCTCACTCATTTGGTGTGGTTGACCTCGGCGGTTTCCATCGGCGTCACCTTCCTGGCCAGCAAGATTCTGCTAGGTAACTTCGTCTTCGAGGGCAAAGCACTGCCCAACTTGTGGTGGGCGCTATCCATGATCATCAGTTGCGGCACGATTGCCGGCGCTCTGATCCCGGAGTTTACTAAAATCTTTGTTAGTACAAACTCCCGCCACGTCAAGGAAGTGACTAACTGTTCCAAGCATGGCGGTGCATCGCTCAACATCCTCTCCGGCTTTGTCGCGGGCAATTTCTCCGCCTTCTGGATGGGCCTCATCATCATGCTCCTGATGTTCGGTGCCTGGCAGTTTTCGACCAACGGCGACCTGATGGCAATCATGCCGGCCAAGTTCGCTTTTGCCGCACCCATCTTTGCCTTCGGCCTCGTCGCGTTCGGCTTCCTCGGCATGGGCCCGGTCACCATTGCAGTGGATTCCTACGGCCCGGTGACCGATAATGCCCAGTCGGTGTATGAATTGAGCCAGATCGAGGGCATCCCTAACATCGCCGCAGAACTCAAGAAGGATTTTGGATTCGACGCTGACTTTGAGAATGCGAAGTATCAACTCGAAAAGGGTGACGGTGCGGGCAACACGTTCAAAGCCACTGCCAAACCGGTGCTTATTGGCACGGCGGTGGTGGGTGCCACCACGATGGTCTTCGGTATCATCATGCTGCTGGAAAACCTGTATGGTGATGTGGTTGCCAAGCTCTCCATCGTGCAGCCTGAGATTATCCTTGGTCTGGTCATGGGTGGCTCAGTCATCTATTGGTTTACCGGGGCCTCCTGCCAGGCGGTGGTAACCGGTGCCTATCGTGCGGTGGTTTATATCAAGGACAACATGAATCTCGATGCCACCACTGCTACCGATAAGGACAGCAAGGAAGTCGTCGCCATTTGCACCAAGTACGCACAAAAGGGAATGTGGAATATCTTCATCGTCGTTTTCTGCTTCGCACTCGGCCTGCCGTTTTTCAGCCCGTTTTTCTTCATCGGCTACCTCATCGGCATCGCCTTCTTTGGCCTGTTCCAAGCTATCTTCATGGCCAACGCCGGCGGCGCTTGGGACAATGCCAAGAAAATCGTCGAAGTGGACATGCGTGAAAAGGGCACCGACCTGCACGCCGCCACAGTGGTCGGCGACACCGTCGGCGACCCCTTCAAGGACACCTCTTCGGTGGCGATGAACCCGGTGATCAAGTTCACCACGTTGTTCGGTTTGCTCGCCGTGGAAATCGCAGTCACCATGCACAACCAAGACACCAAGAACATGATTGGCGGATTCTTCTTCCTCGCCGCTCTGGTCTTTGTCTATCGCTCGTTCTACGGCATGCGCATCCCCGAAGAAGGCTGATCAATCCATTAACCTAACCATTTCAGCGGGTGCCGGCATCACCGTCGGCACCCGCTTTTTTTACATTCATTTGGAAAAGGACTACTTCAGCGCAGCAACCACTCGTTGAGAAATTTAGCCCGTGTTTCTTATCATGAGGCTGCAGCCCTTGATTTTGCAGGGATTCGTATCCAAAGGCACTACAAAGTCGATGAGGGCTTCATATTCATGTTGGTTTCATTTCAAAAATCTCAACTCGTTGAAAATAAACGAGTTAAGTTTCAGAAGATCAAAAAAGGCACAAGAAAGGCAATCTAACGACTATTTAAGAAACTCGGGTTAGGGAATCTGACCTATTCGCTCCGTTGTCGAAAGTGAGGTGGACCGCTGAGTTCTGGATTGGGTGAGGGAGAATTTTTCTGGTAATATGGCTAGCCCTTCGCCTTACACCGGGAGCGCCGGATAGTCTGTGTAGCCCGTCGGACCGTCGCCATAGAATGTGGCTGGATCAGGTGGGTTGAGCGGTGCGCCGCTCTGCATCCGTGCGACAAGGTCGGGATTCGCGATGGCGGCTTTGCCGAACGCCACTGCATCAGCCGCGCCGGAGAGAAGGGCATCGCGGGCGCTCTCGGCGGTAAAATTTTCGTTAGCGATGAACACTCCGCCGAAGGCTTGTTTGAGCGAGGGTCCGAGGGCTGGCAGGCCATGGGATTCGCGGGCGCAGAGGAATGCCAGCTGGCGCTTGCCAAGTTCTCGGGCGGCGTGATGGAAGATCCCGGAGAGGTTGGAATCGCCCATGTCATGAGCGTCACCACGGGGCGCGAGATGCACACCCACTCGTGCAGCTCCCCACACCGACACCACCGCATCGGTCACTTCCAGAAGGAAACGCGCGCGGTTTTCGAGGGAGCCACCGTAGGCATCGTTGCGATGGTTGGTTGAATCCTGGAGGAACTGGTCGATCAGATATCCATTGGCCCCATGGATCTCGACGCCGTCAAAGCCGGCAATTTTTGCATTTTCCGCAGCGCGCCGATAGTCCTCGATGATTCCGGGGATTTCGGCGGTTTCCAAGGCACGCGGCGTGACAAAATCCTTGGCCGGCCTCAGCAGACTCACATGCCCGGCCGGGGCGATAGCACTCGGTGCCACCGGCAACTCGCCATCCAGATAGAACGGATCGGAAATGCGGCCGACGTGCCAAAGTTGCATGAATATCCGGCCGCCCGCCTGATGCACCGCAGAGGTGACCAGCTGCCAGCCGGCGATCTGCTCGGTCGACCAAATGCCGGGAGTGTTCGGGTACCCGACGCCCTGCGGAGAGATCGCCGTGGCTTCCGACAATATCAGGCCGAAGGAACTGCGCTGGACATAGTACTCGGCCATCAGCGCGTTGGGGACGCGCCCGGCTGAGGCCCGGCAGCGGGTCAGCGGTGCCATGATCAGGCGGTTGGGCAGCAGCAAATCTCCAATTTGGAGCGGAGCAAAAAGAGGGTTGGTCATGGGATCGGCAAATAGAGGGTGGACGCCTGCCAAGGCTACTTTGAATTTGCCCTAGGTCAAAGTTAATCCGCTGCCTTTGCCTGCGCCTCACAGCGAACTCTTCCCTATGGAATGATGAACCGTTGAACCATGTCCTGAGCACCTCTCTGCGCGTTGGATCACGAGGCTTGGCAGGATGCTGGCGCTATCCCAAGCCACAAAAAACGCCCGGGTTTGCAGCCCGGGCGTTTTTTTTGTGAAGTGAATGCCTCTGACGGCAGTCCGTTAGCGCGAGTAGAGTTCGACGATGAGCTGCTCGTTGACGAGCGGATCGATCTCGTCACGAGCCGGCACGCGGGACATGGTGGCTTCCATCTTATCGCGGTCCAGCGTGAGCCAGTCCTTCACGGATGCAGCCTGCGTCAGGTCGAGCATGCGCAGCACCAATTGCTTGGAGGATGGCTTGCCACCCACCTTGATGACATCACCGGGCTTGCACTGGAAGCTGGGAA
>JBAXCM010000093.1:0-11743 GCA_037141475.1 Verrucomicrobiota bacterium
TGTTTGTAGGTTGCCACTGTGTTTCGTGATTGGCGGGAGGCCCCCCGGGCCTCCCGCCCATTTTTTTTATGGCGGGGGCCAGCACGGATTTTTGCCTGGAGCATGGATGATGGGACCGCCTGTTTTCAAAAGGATTGTGTTATTATTTTAGCGGCTGGCGGGAAGAATTGATGATTTGTGATTGGCTGAGGGAATGTTCGCCCATGGGTCACATCAACCATCCACAAGCGGAAATCATCGATCCATGTGCGCTCTGCCGCCAGAAGAATCAACTGCGTGGGGGATCACCGTGCAAAAATCCGCTGTCAGGGGCTGGGTGTTGGATTTTGCGCTTTACTTTGGCGGCGGCCGCGCCGAAGAACCGCTCACCATGTTCGATACCATCCTGCCCGCGCCACCCGACTCGATTCTCGGCCTAACTGATGCTTGGAAAAACGACCCGAATCCACTCAAGGTGAATTTGGGAGTGGGTGTATATAAGGATGCCTCTGGCAACACGCCGATCCTCGCTGCGGTGAAAGCTGCCGAAGCGTTGATTTTACAAACGGCCACCACCAAGTCGTACATGCCTATCAGCGGTGCGCCTGAGTATGGTCGCTGCGTGCAGGAGATGATATTCGGTGGCACGCATGAAATTCTCAGCAGCGGCCGGGCTCGCACCGCGCACACTCCGGGTGGAACCGCGGCGTTACGCTCGGGAGCGGATTTTTTGAAGAAGGCTTTGCCTAACGCCAAGGTCTGGGTGAGTTCGCCAACATGGGCTAATCACAAGGGCGTGTTTGGTGCAGCTGGAATCCCCACGGCGGATTACCCGTATTATGATGCAGCCAGCCGCGGTTTGGATTTTGCCCGCATGCAGGAGGCGCTTGAGCAAATTCCTGCCGGTGACATTGTGTTGCTGCATGCCTGCTGTCACAATCCCAGCGGCGTGGACCTCAGCACCGCGCAGTGGCAAAGCGTTGCGGCGATCGCGGCCCGGCGGGGATGGTTGCCGTTCCTTGACTTTGCGTATCAAGGGTATGGTGATGGGCTCGAGGAAGACCGTGCCGGCGTGCTGGCGCTGGCCGCAGTTTGTCCCGAATTTCTGGTGGCGAGTTCGTTCTCCAAGAACTTCGGACTCTATCAGGATCGCACCGGCGCGCTTACTCTGGTGGCCGGCACTTCGCAGGTGGCAAGCAGTGCCTTTAGCAACGTCGAAATTGTCATCCGCGTCAATTACTCCAATCCGCCGGCCCACGGCGGCCTGATTGTGAGCCGGATACTAACTGACCCGGCTTTGCGCGGGCAGTGGTTGGGTGAGCTCACGGCGATGCGCGAGCATATTGCCGCCACGCGTGTGCGATTTGTTGCCGGGCTTGCCGGGCATGGGGTGGAAGGGGATTTTTCGTTTATCGCAAGGCAGAAGGGGATGTTTTCATTCAGCGGCTTGAGCGACGGGCAGGTGAAGTTTCTGCGTGATGCCAAGAGCATCTATATCGTCGGAGGCGGGCGCATCAACGTGGCCGGCATTACCGAAGGGAATCTCGAATATCTATGTACCTCCATCCGCGAGGCTCTTGCCGTCCAATGACCCCGGGCGGCTGGCGCATCAGTGCAAACGTTCCCAACCATCCACTTGGTTGTTGATAAACCAGACGCTGGCCCTGCGGTATGGCACGTAAGAGAGCTCAGGTGCAAAGCCGAAGGCGTAGGCGGAGTACGGGTGGGGGTAGTGCCCGTAGTACCCGTGGCCGCCGTAGGCGCACCCATAGACGCCGTAGAATGGCTCGGAATACACCGCAGTCGCCCCGGTGTAATCCCAGCGCATTGACGCCCGTCCTTGGTGGTAGCCTTCAAAACGCATGCTGGGTGGGCCCCAGGCCAGCATGACGGCGTCAGGCGACATACCTTTGGCAAGTTCACCGCGCTGGACCAAGTCGCGTTCTTTTTGGGGGAGGGCGGCGAAGACTTCCGGATGTTGATTGATCCTCGTCTGCGGCGTGATCGGCACACACGACGAGGCCACCATGGCAACCATGAACATCAGCAAAATTTTTTTCATGGGGCGATTTTAAGCAAGCCCCTCCGGCAATGCAACGCGGGATGAAATATTTTTTTTGCAAAAGAAATTGAAACGGGCGCTTGCCAAGTGGAGAAAGCCGGGCTCATTCTTGTCGCGAACCGCCGCCCGAAATACAACATGTCAGAACTGCTTGATGAAGATGATCTCACCGCCGCATTGAAAAAATGTCCCGAGTGGGAGTACGAGAAGAAAGCCATCACCCGGACTGTGGAGTTCGAGGAGTTCATGGACGCCATCGACTTCGTCAATGATTTGGCGGAGATTGCTGACGAGGCGCAGCATTATCCGGATATTCGGATTCGCCACACCAGGGTGACATTGCGTCTGACCACCGATGACGAGGGCGGGGTGACCAATCTCGATATCGAGTTGGCTCAGCGCGTGGATAATCTTGCGGACTGAGTGGCCTCAGTGCCTGGTGACATCAGCCAACGGGCGGAATGATGATTGACGGCGTGGGTTGAAAGTTCAAACTGCTTTGCAGGATGAACATCAACGAACCCATGACGTCTCAATTGATCTCTTATCTGCGTCATCAGATAGGATGCCCCAGCATCAAGGGGGCATCTGCAAATTTGACGCTGTGGCGATGCCTCGCTGGCGGGTTGGCGCTAGTCTTCACTGCGACGCATGGCTGTGCGGCCAGTCTGCCCCTGAGTCCCTCATTGCCTAACGAGATTGGGTTTGCCCAGCAATCCGCCAAATTTGTGCGGGTGCTGCTGCTTCGTTCGCAGGGCGAGCCATGCCTTGACGAGTTGGAGGTGTATGGGCCCGACGGCGGAATCAACCTCGCTCTTGCCAGCAACGGTGGCAAAGCCACGGCATCGTCGCTGCTGCCTGGGTATGCGATGCACCAGATCTCCCACCTCAATGATGGGCTTTACGGCAACGGGCACAGTTGGATTGCGGCGGGTTCGCGCAATGAGTGGGCTCAGATCGAATTGCCCGGGCCGCGAGTGGTTTCCAAGGTGGTGTTGTCGAGGGATCGCGAGGGCCGATTTTCAGACCGCATGCCTGGAGCGATTGAGGTGCGGCTTTCCGACGACGCTCAGAATTGGCGAAGTGTTGCGAAACTAGACGATGGCAGCCTGCTCCCGGACGGTCCGCTGACTGAGCTGGAGTTGTTGCATTATGCCTTTGCCAAGGAGGACGCGAGTATGAGGAAAGTGGATGGGGGCGACCCGTGTTTGCGGGTGCTGAGGCAGATGGACGACCTGATTGTGAGGCTCGGCGAACGCGGGCTCGACACCCGCCCTGAACGAGCGGAACTCGAGGAACTGCAGCGCCGCGCAGCCTCGCCTGCCACCAATGCCGAGGCCTTGGCCGCTCTCCGCTTTGAGGCTCGCATGGCCAAACGCCGACTGTTTCTGCGAGATCCGGACTTGGCAGCTTTGGGCAATATTGTTTTCGTCAAGCGCCAGGCCTACGAGCCAACGCACAACTACAGTGATTTGTTTGACCCGCAAGGAGCGCCGGGTGGCGGCGTGTGCTTGCTGAAGGTCCCTAGCGAAAATGGCCGTCTCGAGCCGGGCCGGGCGCAACTCACGCAATGGTTTGATGCCCGTAACGGAGTGGCTCGCGATCCGGTCCTCAGCAGTGACGCCCGAACGGTCTGGTTCGCTTATCGCCCTAGCAAGCAGGACTATTTTCACTTGTGGCGGATGAATGCGGACGGCAGCGATGCCCGCCAAATGACTGATGGCCCGTTTCACGATGATTATCCGTGCCCGCTGCCGGATGGAGGTTTGGCCTTCATGAGCACCCGTTGCAAGGCACGCTTTCTGTGTTGGAGACCGCAGGCGTTCGTGCTGTTCCGCATGGCGGCGGATGGCAGCGACATCCAGCCGCTCTCGTATGCAAACGTGAGCGAGTGGGCCCCGACGCTCATGCACGACGGCCGATTGCTGTGGACGCGCTCCGAGTACCTCGATAAAGGCGCAAACTTCGGTCACACCCTGTGGGCTATCCGCCCGGATGGTTCGCATCCGCAACTCATTTTTGGCAACAACACAAGCAACTGTTACGTCAATGGCCATGAAGTGCCCGGCACCAGTGAGATCGTTTGCACACTCATTTCCCACGGAGGGGATTTGAACGGGCCTATCGCCTTGATCGATCCCCAACAGGGCCGCTCCAATCCCAAGGCCGTCACCAGCATCACTCCCGATGTGCCGCCGCAATTCGATATGAACTGGTCTCGCCAAAATTGCTTTCGCGACCCCTATCCAATTAGCCGCGATTTGTTTCTGTGCAGTCATGCCCCCGATGACAAGTTCGGATTGTATGTGATTGATCGCAGGGGCAACCGTGAGTTGCTCTATCTGGATCCGGCAATGGGCAGCATGGCCCCTGCGCCCATGCTTCCAGTTGCTGCGCCTCCGGTATTGAGCTCGATGCCAGCCGCAAAATGGCTGCCTTCTGGGCAAGGCCAGTTTGTCGTCGCTGATGTCTATCGGGGGCTTGAACCGCTGGTGCAACGCGGTCAGGTGAAATTTATCCGGGTCTGTCAGGAGTTGCGTGCCGACCTCCTCCAGCTACCTGATGGGGTTTACCAGCAGGATCATGAGGCGTTTGTGGATTGGTACGCCACGCCAGTTGACAAGGTAAGCGGTCCGCAGGGATGGCCGAGTTATGTGGCCAAGGGCGTGTTGGGCGTGGCACCGGTTGAGGCAGATGGTTCCGCCAGCTTTTTTGCGCCGTCGGGCAAAGTCCTCTATTTCCAGGTGCTTGACGGGAATTTCAACGAACTCCAACGGATGCGCAGCGTCGTGCAACTGCATGACGGCGAAACTCGCGGCTGCATCGGCTGTCATGAGGAGCGCTTGAGCGCGCCACCGCTTGCGACGGCGGCTCCGCTAGCCCTGCAACGTCCGCCTAGCCAACTCCGGCCGCCGCCCTGGGGAGCCGGGCCCTTCGCCTACGAAAAGGTGGTGCAGCCGGTTTGGGATGCCAAATGCGTCAGTTGCCATGACGCGAAGGACAAGGACCGGATGAACCTTGCCGGCACTCCGGATCGAGACGGAGTCCCCGCATCCTATCGGACAATCATCGAGCGGGGCTGGGTGCATTACTTCGATTGGGGGTATGGGCAGCGACATCACCTGGCCCAGCCACTCTCGTTCGGCACCCTCAAAAGCCGGCTCTTCCAAGTGCTCAACGCCGGCCATTACCAGGTGCAGCTCACCCCGGAGGAATCATTGCGCGTGAAGACCTGGATCGACCTCAATTGCCCGCTTTGGCCCGACTATATCAACCGCCCTCAGCGACGAGTCGTCGCCCAGACGACCCCTCCTTCAAACTAAGATATTTTTTTCACTGCTGTCTGCAAGAGCCAGTCCCAACAGCGAGTAGTAGGGCTTTGCTCAACCCTCCCCACTCTCCGCAATGATAAAAAATTCCATTTTCAAGACAGCCGTAGCCACTGGCGCATGTGTGGCAATGCTCGGTTCAGCCGGTTTCGCGCAAGACGCCTCGGCAGCCCAGTCCGTGGGCAAGGGCCCGCTTCAGGTATACATTTTGGCCGGTCAATCGAATATGGATGGCCAGGCGGACATGCGGACCATAGATTTTCTAGGCGAGGACAAGGACCCGGCACGTGCCGCCCTGCTCAAAACCTTCAAGCCTGACGGCAAAAACCTGGTCACACGCAAGGACGTCTGGGTCACCAGCGACGACGTTTCCGGCGACCTCGGGCCCGGCTACGGCGGCCGCAAGGACTACTCGAAACTCGGCCACTGCATCGGGCCGGAATATGCATTCGGCTATTACATCGGCGAGGCCACTGCCAACCAAGTGTTGCTCATCAAATATGCGCCTGGCGGTCAGAGCCTCTACAAGGATTTTCGGCCTCCCAGCGCCGGACTGCCCGATCCAATGCCAACGAAGGCTGGACCTAACAAAACCAAGGTGCCTTGTGTCGCCGAGGATTTCGGCGGCCAGTATCGAGGCATGGTTGGCTGCGTCCACGACGTTTTGAAGAACCTCAAAACGCGCTTTCCGGCCTACGATGAAAAGGCCGGCTACGAGATTGTCGGTTTTGTTTGGTTCCAAGGGTTCAACGATATGATTGAAGGCGGCCAACCGGTGGCCGAGTATGGCAAAAACCTCACCTGCCTGATCAAGGACATGCGCAAGGAATTTAAGGTGCCGGACATGAAAGTGGTGGTCGGCGTCATGGGCGTCAACGGCCCGAAAAATGAGGTCGGCAAGCAGGGCGACATCCGCAATCAAATGCGCTCAATGAACTCGGTTGCCGAGTTCAAAGGCAACGTCAAAGCCGTCGAGAGCGCTCCCTTGCTCAGCCCGGAGGTGGTTGCCCTGAAAACCGCCGGTTGGCTCAACAAGGACCGCGACTTGAAAAAGGACCCGATCACCCCGGATGAGCAGGCGATGCTCGGACGCGCCACTTCCAATCTTGGCTTCCACTATTATGGTGAAGGGCGTTTCTTTATCCTGCTAGGCAAGGCGTTCGCCGAGGCCATGCAGGAACTGACAAAAAAACCCTGACCAACCCCAATCTCCCAAACAACAAACCATACAAACGATGAGCAATAAAAAATGTATTAACTGGATGGCCGCGGCTTTGGCCATTGGCATGATCGGAGCCACTGCAGCGCAAGCGGAAATCGCAGTCACTAGCGGGCAGAAAATCGCCTTCCTCGGGGATTCCATCACCCAAGGTGGGGTCGGCCCCCAAGGGTATGTCACCTTGGTCATTCGCGGCCTTGAGGCTAACGGCGTGAAGGCCACCATGATTCCCGCAGGCATCAGCGGCCACAAGTCCAATGATATGTTGGGTCGCCTGCAAAACGATGTCCTGAGCAAGAAGCCGGACTGGATGACCTTGAGCTGCGGCGTCAATGACGTCTGGCACGGAGCCAACGGCGTGCCCTTGGATAAGTACAAGGAAAATATCACCAAGATCGTCGAGCAGTGCCAGAGTGCCGGGGTCAAGGTGATGATTCTCACTTCTACGATGATCGGTGAGGATCAGCCCAATCCGAACAATCAGAAGCTCATGGCTTACAATGAGTTTTTGCGGACTCTCGCCAAGGATAAGAAATGCCTGCTCGCAGATCTTAATGCGGATATGCAGGCCGCCATCGCCAAGGCCGGCCCCGATAAGAAGGGTAATCTTCTAACCGGCGATGGTGTCCACATGAATCCAGCGGGCAACGTGATGATGGCCACTGGCGTGCTCAAAGGCTTCGGTCTGAGTGCTGAGCAGATTGCCAAAGCGCAGTTGGATGCGCCCCCGGCACCAGCCAAATAGTCAGCCTAATCACAGGGGTATCTCACCCCTGACCACGGAAATCGAGCAAGGGCAGGTCGCCAAGCGGCCGCCCTTGTTCTGCGTACAAACGAATGGCGGCATGACGACGAAGGCCCCCGCGGCCGGTGGGATGGGCATGAGGTGAAAGGTTGGGCAATGAGCAGCGTACAGAGCGCACAAATCATGCTTAGGAATCGATTAACAAAACTGGTGGCGCTCAGTCTGATCGTGCTGGGACAAACGCGGGCCGCAGCAGCGGAGACAACATTACAGGCCGAGGCCCAGCGGATTGTCTCAAAATATAAGACAGTCATGAACAAACCGCCGGGGCGCGTCCCTTCCCGCGATACAGTTGATGGCGCATTGTTAGGCAACGGCGACCTCGGAGCTGTCATCAGCGGCAAGCCCGAAGCCCAACGCTTCTGGCTTGGCAAAAACAATTTTTGGCGTTTGCGCGATGGTCATCGGCAAGGCGGCCCGCGGCTTTTTGGCGGGCTGGAAGTCAATATAGCGGCGTTGTCTGGTGCTGAGTATCTGTTGGAGCAGGAGTTGTATCCGGCGCTCACCACGGAGCGCTTCAGCAAGGGCGATAGCACGGTGACGATGCGCTCATGGGTGGCGGCCACCGATGATTTCCTCATCGTCGAGTTGCTTGTTGAGGGCAAACCAGTCGAGGTGGAAACCCGGCTGTGGGCAGCGCCAGGGCGCGGATCCAAGGAGGAGTTGGGTCACAAGGACGGGTTGTTATGGGCGACCAAGGCATTTGCCGACGAGAAGATTCCCACTGCCGCAGCCTGCGTTTTGAGTGTCATAGGCGGCACCGCTGCGCTGCCCGGGCTGGAACCGGTGGAGGAGCCGGTGCAGCTCAATCCACCGCCCAAGCGGCCGCCGCCGTTGAAGGCCAAGTCGCAGCCGGGGCCGAAGTTCACGCTGCAACCTGGCCAGAAGGTGATGTTGGTGTTGGCGCTGCAGAGTTCAATGGATGCGAAGGAGCCACTGGCAGCCGCTCAGGCGAAGGCCGCCGGCCTCAATGCCGACGGTGTTGCTAGACTATTAGATAATCACCGCCAGTGGTGGCGTGAGTTCTGGGCGCAATCGCTGGTGGAGATCAGCGACCCGTTCCTAGAGATGCAATACTACGCCGCGAATTATGAACTCGGCTGCGCGCTGCGCGATCCGGAATTTCCCACGGGTCTGTTCGGGTTGCCGGTCACTGATGACGATCCTCGATGGGCGGGCGATTACCATCTCAATTTCGATTACCAGTCGCAGTTTTACGGCCTCTACAAATCGAACCATCTCACACAGGCCGACACTTTCGATGCGCCAGTGCTCGCGTTCATGGAGCGTGGCCGTGCGGCAGCCAAGGACATCATGAAAATTCGCGGCGTGTACTATCCGGTCGGCATCGGAGCCAAGGGTATTCAAACCAGCGCCCCGGGCACTTTCCTCGGTCAGAAGTGCAACGCCGTGTACTGCGTGGTCAACATGTCGATGCGCTGGTACCATACCTATGACAAAGCCTACGCGACCAAGGTCTATCCATTTGTGTTGGAGGTCGCCAATTTCTGGGAGGATTTTCTGGTGTTCGAGGACGGCCGTTATGTGATTAAGAACGATTCCATCCAGGAAAATTCCGGTGCCGACGTCAATTCCATCATGTCGCTGGGATTGGTGCGCAATTTGTTTGAGACCGCTTTGGACATGAGTCGCGAGTTGAAGCTGGATGTCGGCAGGCAGGCAAAATGGCAGGATATCCTCAAGAATCTCAGCCCGCTACCCACCTTCGAGAAGGACGGAGTCACGGTCTTTCGCTACACCGAAAAAGGCACTGAATGGATCGACGGAAATTCGTGCGTTCTGCAGCATATCTATCCGTCTGGCGCGCTCGGCCTCGACGACGACCCTAAATTGCTAGAAATCGCCCGCAACACGGTTCACGCCAAGGGCCGCAAGTGGAACTCCGATAATGGCGAAAATAGTCACTATCCGGCAGCTGTGCGCGTGGGTTGCGACCCGGCCGAAATTCTGACAAATTTAACAAACCTATGGAGCACCTCGCGCAAGACGTCCAGCGGTTTGCCGGAGGACCCGGAACAATGCAGCACGGTGCCCGAGACGATCCATGAGATGCTATGCATGAGCCATCGCCAGGTGTTGCGGGTGTTTCCAGTCTGGCCAAGAGACAAGGATGCTAGATTTCTCAACCTCCGGGCCGAAGGCGCATTCCTGGTTTCCAGCGCCCTCAAGGACGGTGTGGTCCAATCCATCAAAATCACCAGTGAACGCGGCCGCGACTGCACCCTTGTCAATCCCTGGCCTGACAAGCCGGTCAATGTCTATCAAGATGGTAAATTGCTGGCCACTCTGCAGGGGGCGCGGGTGATTATCAAGACCCAGCCCGGCACCACGATCCTTGTCACCCCTCAAGGAGCCGCAGCTCCTGGCACCGAGTGATGTGCTTTCATGCACAGGTCCGGTGCGCGGGGGGGGGAATCAATATACTAAGATATAAGTTACAAATTGCCGGAATTTTTATAGGGTGCATTCATTCGCCCGTTATGAAGTCATTTCCTACAGCTTCATCAGTTTGCAGCACCTCGTCGCACCCGCTGCTTCGCCCCACGAACCTAGGGATGCGCTGTCACTGCCGCCGCCTCGGCAGCGGGCGAGAACATTTCCGGAGTTAATGGGTTTTCTCCGGTCTAGCGGGGTCGTCGATCGGAGGTCGGCGGCCCCGCACTTCGTTTAGCCTAGTATGGAGGTAGGAGTCTTCTGAATCCATGGGTGAGAACAATGATTAGGAAACACATGTTCCGTGCGAGACTCATTGGCCAATTGGGATAGCGTGCTTTGTTTCCGGCTGCGATGCGTTCGATGAAACCGGCGTGAATCGGCCAATCCCAGAGATTGGCCAACCAATCGGGCACCAAACGATCCGGGGCACATTCCGCACCGGCAATGGATCCAGCGACGAATCCGACCGTGTCAGTATCTCCACCCGCCCTGACAACCGATTCGATGGTCATTCTGAAATCACCACGATGGCGCAGCCATGCGTAGATGGCCACACAGGCCGTTTCAGGAGCGAAGCCACTGACGAATCCGGGTTTTCTTGAAATGAAATTGGCGTATTCTTCAACACTTTCACCCGCCTGCAAACTCGCCCTGAGTTTCTGAAAGCGCGTTCTTAAATCGTCACTTCCGATGTCCGTCTGCAAACAGTCCAAGATCTCATCTTCGGTCAACGTCCCAGTGGTGACCAACGCGACGGCGTGGGCAACCATCTGCGCGGCCTCCGTTGCCCGTGGGTCACGATGCGTGATCATGGTGGACGACCTAACAAACTCATTTCTCTTTTCCGATTCCTCTCCAAACCAGGCACCGATCACCGGAGCACGCATCAATGGACCGTTGCCCGCAGAGAATACCCCGCTATGAGCCGGCTTGAAGCCCAGCCAAAGTTTCACCAGCGAGCGGGCGGTTGCAAACCCGATCCCCGCGGGAACCGAGGCGAGCCACCAGCGCAACCGGCACGCGAGAGCCGCGGAAAATTTTCGCGCATCACGATCACTATCCATCAGACTCAGCAGAGTCATCACGGCATGCTCCGTATCGTCGCTGACCATTCCCTTGCCGAACACCAGTGATTGTCGCAACGCCCCCGGCCTGAGACGGGCGATGCGCCGGGCGTTTATTCCCTCCGACGGTAGGCCGATGGAATCGCCCAACGCGCCACCCAGAAGACATGCTTTGAGAACGGTTCGGTTCATGGGATTTCAAAGTTCGAAGTGGAAGCCGTGGCGGACGAGAGTGTCGTATTTGCGTTGATCGAATCGATAGAGCCGGGCCGGGCGGTGCGCACCACTGGTGAATTTATCGAGTGGGATGAGGAGATCGAAGGCTAGCAACTTCTTGCGGAAGTTCCGCTTGTCGATGGTCCGACCGAGAATCGCTTCGTAAAGCGACTGAAGCTGGGTAAGGGTGAAATGCTTAGGCAGAAGCTCGAACCCCACCGGTTGATAACGGACTTTTCCGCGCAGGCGATCGAGCGCCTTGGCGATGATCTGCGTGTGGTCGAATGCCAGTGGCGGCAATTGATCTGCCGGATGCCAAGCCGCCTCACTCGCATCCGAATCACCCTTGGCGGGATGCTGGTCCGGACGAACGAGGGCATAGTAGGCGACACTCACGACACGCCCTCGCGGGTCCCTCCCCGGTGTTCCGAATGTGAAAAGTTGCTCCAAATAGACCGGGCTCAGATGAGTTTCCTCCTGAAGTTCCCGCCGCGCCGCCTGGTCCAGATCTTCGGCCATGTCCACGAACCCGACGGGAAGCGCCCACGACCCCAGAAACGGCTCCAAGGCCCGCCGAATCAGCAGCACACGGAGATCTCCACCATCAAAGCC
>JBAXCM010000094.1:0-11667 GCA_037141475.1 Verrucomicrobiota bacterium
CGGACGGGTTGGCGGCGTCTGGCGTGGCAAACGGGGATATAGAATAGGTTGCGGTGAGGGAGGTCACGTCCGTGCCAACCGGCACGTCCTTGATGATGTTGGTGCCGACAAATGTGGCTGGTCCTTGGCCAGTGATATTCAAAGTGAGAATATCCTTGGCCGACCCTAGAACAGGTATCGTACTCACTTCGCTGGTGTAGGCACTGCTGCCCATGCTGTTGGTCGAAAGAATCTTGAAAGTATATAGCGTGCCGTTGATTAGACCTGCCTTCGAGAAAAACGCGTCGGGGGTCGTGTCCGTTTGCTCGATACCGGTGGCGGTGTTTGTGGTGCTCACGGTGTAGCCGGTCGCACCGGGCTTGGGCGTCCATAACAAGCCGACCTTGGCATTGCCGGGGGTGGCTGCGAGGCCGCTGGGCGTGGTGGGCGGTAGCAATTCAAGAACTTGGTTTTGAGTGAGCGGGGTGTTGTAGATGCGCACATCAAACAACTTGCCGGAAAAATAGCTTTCATAGCCGTTTCCACCTTGTGCGCGAGCCCCGAGCCCCAGATGTTTGCCCGTGGCTTGGGTCATCACTTGGGCAGTATTGTTGTTCACCACATGGGAAAACACGCCATCCACATAGAGCGTGCGGGTGCCGGTCGTCTGATTCCAAACACCAGCATAATGGTGCCAGATCGGCTGGTTGTCGCTGACGTTGATGGGGCTGCCCCAACCGTCATCGTTATCCACGCCGCGGAGCGTGAAGCCGGAGATCGGGTCGTTGCCCATCCGGCGCAATTGCCAGCCGGTGCCGTCCTCGCCGCGCTTGCTCACCCAAGGCCCCCACTCGCCCGGAAACCCTTTGGCCCAAAATGCAACCGTGAATTCACTGCGAATCAAATCGTCGTAGGTGTCCACATAGCCCGAATCGCCTGTGGCGCTGTTGTTAATACTCACACCGACGTTTCCAGATGTTAGATCCAACGTCTCGCCAGTGCAACCGGCGGGCACGTCCGAACTAAATGAAAGTGCACCGGCATTGTCGCCCACCGCCACCCCGTCATGGGTGCCTGCGACGCGGAAGCCCGAGGTTTCGCTCAGATTGGGAGCCCCCGAAAGCCAGTGACCGACGAGGTCCGCCCGTGCCGTGGTTCCGCCGCCGAAATACGCCGCCGCTCCGATGGCCGAAGCCAGTGCAAGGGTTCTCAAAGAGTCTCTGGTCTGTTGAATAATTGCTAGATTTATCATGGACATCATTAGGTCAGTTGGCTTGTGGACACCCGCCTGCAAGAAAACGCAACGGGTGCCCCGGTGTAACCATTGTGCGCAAATATAGAGCCTCCGCTAGTCCCCATATCGGGGACACCTGCGCCATAGGTGATGATTCCCAGCCCGGCCTGCAGGCGGTCGGATGGCGCCTATTTTCCCAAGCACGCGTAGGCAACGCTGGCCGTCACTGACTTTGCACTGCCAACTGAGAGGAGATGGGACGGCCTTACCTGCCGCTCCTGCTTGCAAACAATGGCTCGACGGACACGGGCCTGCAAATTACAAAGCGGGGCGCTTTCCCACCTCCCATGATCCGAGCTTGGTCATCCTCATTGGTTTTTCTTCTGGCCTGGATTTCAAGTGCTGGAGCGCAATCCGCAGGCACGTCCATCGAGGTGTTTGTCGGTCATGCCCAAAGCCCCAAGCGCGGCCCGAATCTTATCGTCCCTTACGACACCTCAGAGATTCGTTTCGCCATCAAGTCCCAGGGAACGCGCATCCGATACAGACTCGAAGGCCTGGAGCACAAGTGGCACGAACCCACCGATGACATGACCTTCATGGTCCGATTCTTGAAAAAGAATGGCGACCAAATCGTCCAAAATCTGTTCCCTTCAAACGGACATAGCAGCGGATGGAATGGCTCAGTCGAAAACTCGACCTTTACCCCACGGCATGAAACCATCACGGTCCCACCCGATGCCGAATATCTAACTGTAGCCATGTCTTCCGCCGGCCCCCCGGCGGCCATTGGAATCTTCGCCGTCACCGGCATCACCATCACCACACTGCCTAACAAAAGCAACCCGCCCCGCGCGTTTCTCCGCGACGGCCGCGTGCCGGGGTCCGTGGCTCCGTGCTGGATCAAAGGCGGCATCCGGCCGTCCATGGCCACTGGCTTGCATCTTGGCCCAAGCGATGCGGAGTCGCCGGTGTTCGTCATCGAAGATCATGATATCACGGGCCATGCCGACTGGGCGACGGGCATCGACGCCTTGCCCAAGGTCAACCCAGGGGAGGTTCTCGACGTGCGCTGGCAGGAAGCCTATAGCATTGGCGTCGGCGGTAGGATCTCAGCGAGTTATGAGCGCCTGCCAACGGGCACCTACCGGTTTGTAGTCGAGGACCTGACGCTATCCGGCGATCCCCTATCAACCCGCACGGCTATCGGAGTGAATGTCCCCCTACCCTACCGGAAAAACCCTTGGTTCTGGGTGGTCTCGGTGGGAGCGGCGGCGCTGATTATCTCGTTAAGTGCCAGGCACCTGATCCGGCGAAAAATCAACCGCCACCTGCGCCACGCACAACTCATTGCAGACGAGCGACTGCGCATCGCAAGGGATCTGCACGACGATTTCGGCACCCGGCTATCCCATATCTCGCTGCTAGCCGCGTACGCCGAAGGATCCGTCACTGAGTCCGAGGCCTGCACCACCTTCAAGCAGATCAGCACCATGTCCCGCGAACTTATCAGCACGCTATCCGAGACCGTCTGGATGCTCAATTCCAATAACAATGAACTCGAAAGCCTCGTCAACTTCCTCTGCCGCACCGTCAGCGAAATGTGCCGACTCTCAGAGATAAGCTGCCGGATTGACGCCATGTCGGTCACTGAGAATTGCTCGATCAGTCATGAGTTCCGCCACAACGTCAGCCTTGCGGTGAAGGAGTCACTCAACAATGCCTTGAAGCACTCCGGCGCATCTGAAATCAAGCTAAGCATCCGGCTCGATGGCACGATCTTGAAAATCACCGTCATAGACAACGGTGTGGGCAGCCCACTGACCAGCACCCTGGCCGGTCACGGCCAGGAGAACATCGCCGGACGGATGGCCGCCATTGGCGGGACGTGCTTGCTCGAAACCCTTGAACAGGGCGGTTTTAGCGTCTCATTAGAAGCGCCAATCAGTTAACTCAACCCACTCGCATGCCTGCACACATAACCCTCAAAAAAACCGTGGTGGTGGTGGAGGATGACCTCCGCCTGCAACAGCACTTGCTCAAGATCCTCGAAAAGCCCGACGACATTCAGGCACTCTATGCGGTCTCGTCGGGTGAAGAAGCCATGAAAAAAATCCCTGCCTGCCCACCGGATGTGGTGTTGATGGATATTCATCTGCCGGGCATCTCCGGCATCGATTGCATTTACGAACTCAAGCGCAAAGTGCCTCGCTTGGAGATTGTGATGCTCACGGCTTATGAGGAGGAAGATAACATATTCCGCGCACTCAAGGAAGGAGCAAGCGGCTACTTGCTCAAATCAAGCACCCCCGAGGACATTTTCAATGCGATCCGAGATGTGTACTCAGGCGGGGCCCCCTTCACCAGCCACATCGCCCGAAAAGTGGCGCATTACTTCCGACTCGAAAAAGCCATCGAGCACGATAACGAAAAACTCTCCCCCAGAGAACGAGATGTGCTGGAACTGCTCGCATCAGGATACATCTACAAAGAAGTGTCCGACAAGTTGAACATCACCTTGGAAACCGTCCGCACTTATGTGAAGCGCATTTGCATCAAATTGCACGTGCGAAGCAAGGTCGAAGCCATCATCAAGTATCGCTCCTGAGCTTGGCACGGGCATTCGCAATTTGCACAGTGGATTCGCAAAATGGCCATTGTGCCAAGACCAGCGATCATGTCTCATAGCGCCGATGAGAAGTATTGCCGTAGCACGCTGTTTGTTGATGGGTTTGCTGTGGGCATTGGGTAACTCCCACAATGCCCGCGCCGACGTAAAAATGCCCGCCGTCTTTGGCGAGCACATGGTCCTCCAGCGCGGCAAGCCCGTGCCCGTTTACGGATGCGCCGAGCCGGGCGAATCCATCACCGTGAGCTTCCACGGCCAGTCGCTAACGACCACGGCGGACGCCCGGGGTAACTGGCAACTCAAGCTAACAGCTATGAGCGCCGTGCCCGACGGCCAAACCCTCACAGTCAGTGGTTCCAACACCCTCTCATTCAAGGATGTTCTTGTCGGTGACGTCTGGCTTTGCAGCGGCCAGTCCAACATGGACATGCGGCTCGGCGGATGCGAGCGACCAGCGGATGTGGCCGGAGCCAACTTTCCGGGAATTCGTCAACTGACGGCTCCAGCAGGCACATGGAAGGTATGTTCCCCGGTGAGCGCTGCGGAATTCTCGGGGGTCGCCTTTTATTTCGCCCGCAAAATCTGGCAAGACCAGAATGCCAAGGTGCCCATCGGGCTAATGCTAGCATCAGTAGGTGGCACCAAAATCGACCTGTGGCTGGCCCCAGACGGGCTCATCGACATCCCCGTGTTGCATCCCCTCTATCACCAAACAGGAATCCCCGGCGGGCCGTTTTCGCTTTTTGAAAAACTGGTTAAACCGCTAGCCCCGTATGGCATCAAAGGAGCCATTTGGTATCAGGGCGAAAACAGTGAGATCGCCGCACAGTCGCCGGATAGCTACTATCTGAAAATGAAGGCGCTCGCGCTCGGCTGGCAACGCGTGTGGGGCTTAGACGACTTCGCCTTCTACCCGGTAATCATCGCCAACTGGGGAGAACTGCCCAAAGGCGCCGCGCCGGAAATGCTCAAGGGGGGATGGGATGCTGATACCCGCTTGCAGCAGGCCAATACGATGGCCCTTCCGCACGCCGGTTGTGCGTCGGCACTTGACATTGGGGATTCGTCGATGGGAGATAAGACATGGCAAGGCTGGCACCCCAAGGACAAGTTGGATGTGGGTGAACGCCTAGCCCTGTGGGCGTTGAAATTCGACTACGGCCAGCCTGATTTGGTCGCCAGCGGACCGACCCTCAGAAATGTCACCCCCGCCGACAACACCTTGGTTTGCAGCTTCGACAACCTCGGCAAAGGCCTCATGGTCGGCTTGAAAAAGTGGTATGAGCCGACGCGGGAATTGCCCGGTGGCAAGCTCACACGCTTTGTCATCGCCGGGGCTGATGGGGTGTGGCAGGCCGCAGACGCCGTGATCAAGGGCGACACGGTTGTGGTGTCTTCAGCGGCGGTGGCTGCGCCGCGCAAGGTTTCCTATGCCTGCTGGCAAAACCCGGAAGGCTGCAACCTCTATAACAAGGACGGCCTGCCCGCCGCCCCATTCCACGTCGAGGACGTTAGCCAGCAGTTCAGCGTCGCAGCGACCGCAGGCGATGGCGGCGCCATCTCCCCTTCAGGCAGCCGCAACTATCCGAAAAGACTGACCTCCATTTACCACATCACGCCCAAGCCCGGCTATTTCATCCAGGATGTGAAAGTGGATGGAGTTTCCGTTGGCTCAGTTAGGAGTTATACCTTTGATCCGATCAATGCCAATCATGCCATCGCCGCAAGCTTCGCCAAGACAGCTCCAAAGTACACAATCACCGCCAGCGCCAATGGTGGCGGCACGCTATTTCCCACCGGCTCGGTAAGCGTCGCGCAGGGCGAGGCCACGGCTTTCTCGATTGCCGCCAATGGCGACAACCAAGTGGCGGTGACGGTTGACGGCGTCTGTCTGGGCGCGCGATCCAACGTCAGCTTCAGTGATGTGCGCAGCAACCACACACTCGGCGTCGCCTTCTCCGGCACCATCAAAGCCACCGCCGGTTATGGCGGCACTATTACTCCTGATGGCTCCGTGCCAGTGGAATATGCAGCCGACAAATCATTCACCATCGCGCCGCTCGCCGGCTATGCCCTCTCCAGCCTCAAGGTGGACGGTCTCTCAGTGCCCACCTCCCCGAGTTATACATTTAAAAAGGTGACGGCGTCTCACACCATCGCCGCCCGCTTTGAAAACACCGCCAAAACCCAACCCGTCGGCTCACTCCCCAGACCTGCTAGCCTGCTAGCCGCCTGCCGCGCCGAATCCCTGCCAGCCAAAGGGCCCCTAACATCCTGGCCATCCGCCTTGCCCGGCGGTCAGCCCTTGAAGCCGATCGGCAGCCCCGCACTTGATGTCATCGACGGCCACAGATATGCCAAATTCAGCTACGAGACGGGTGACGGATTTTCCGTGGGTACCTACAACTCACCGATTGCCTGCGAGGGTTCCAGCATTGTGGTGGCAGCCAAGCCGATACGCAACGGGGCAGGCTCCGGTTGGACGTCCATCGTTGATATCTTTTACGACCGCCTGGTTCTTGGCATCCGCAACGACACAGGGTTGATCTGCGTCCGGCGAAACGGCGGCGTGGATACCAGCAGCAAGCCCATCCCGGACGGACAAATCACCATCCTCAGTCTCATTGTGCAGCCGGATGGTGCCTACAAGGTGTTCGCCAACGGCTCTGAAGTCATGTCTAACTCTACCAAAAACCTGATGACCTCCCTGGTTCCGGGCGTCGCCGGTGCCTATGCCACAAGCATCACCCTCGGTCGCAACGCCCCGGATGGCTGGACCGCCTTCAACGGCTCCATCGGCGATGCGTTCATTTACAAATCTGCCCTCAGCGACGCCGAACGCCAGCAATTAGAGGCATTGATTGCCGCCTCCCTGACCCAAGATCAGCCGAAACGCTGAGCCCATATCCAGAACTCAGTGTACGACCTCAAAAGCGCCACAGGGTCATGCATACAAGTGAGAATACCAAGCAGGCGCAATCCGTTTGCAGGTTCTCACAGGCGATACTCGGCCCATGACGAGGTGGTTTCCCAGACTCGCAGCCGCACCAAGCGCACGGTGGCAGCCAGTGGATAACGCAAGTCGCTGCGGGTGGCGTAGGCTGCGAGTGCTGCCTGTGCGTGATCGAAGATCGTCCGTGCCAACAGCTCGGTGGTCGGATCTTGATTGTCGAAGCCGATGACCCGATCGCCGTAGCGGGCTTTAAATTCCAGATAGGCGGGGTCCGCCGTATTCATGCACAGGGCGTGATCGAATCCATCCAACCAATCTCCGAGCACATCCCTGATGATCTTGAAATCACACACCATTTGATTTTCATCGAGTTCGTCAGCCTCCAGCACAAACTCGACCTTGCGGGTGTGCCCGTGCGGAAAGCGGCACTTGTCCGGATGTTTCGTGAGTAGGTGGCCATTCTCAATTTCGATGGTTTTGCAAATTCGGTAAGGCATGAGTTTGGAAAATTTGATAGGTATATCAGGTGCCCCGGGTGTTTCCGAAAAGGCTGAGGTGCAAGCGGTGGCAATAGCGGTAGCCGTGTTGCTTGCAGGCGGCCACCACCCATTCGCGGCAAGCTGCTGACGCCTCTGGCGTGATTCCCTCGGGCATCAGCAGGACTTTTTCTGGGGGCACCTTGCGATCCAGGGAATCTAGCAAGTTCTGAATCTCTTCGATCTGGCCGTTGCTGGAAACCACAAACTTGAGTTGGTAGGGGTAGTTGTCCAGCCATTCGCGCAGGTGCTCCAAGCGGATCCGGCTCCTTTCGTGGCGCTCGGCCCAGGCCGCTCCAACATCCTCAGCGCGCGGCGTGGAGTTCGCCAGTTTCGGGCTGATCGAGGCCAGATCACAGCAAATCCCATCGGGGACCATGGTGCCTGCCGTCTCGATGGTGATATGCATTCCATGGTTTTTCAGCCGCGTGGCCAAATCATGAATCTGTCTGGCTAACAGCGGCTCGCCGCCTGTTAGGACAACATGCCGGCAGTGGACGTCCCGCACCTGATCGACGATATTGTCCACCTCCAATTCCTTTCCTTCGGCGTGCCACGAGGCGTAGGGAGTGTCGCACCATGAGCAGCGGAGGTTGCAGCCGCTGGTCCGCACGAAGACCGAGGGCACGCCGGTTAGCTCGCCTTCTCCCTGGATCGAATGGAAGATTTCGGAAACAAACATGATGTTAGGACCTGACTGGTGCGGGAGGCAAGGCGGGGGTTTGGGCGTAGTCGGTGGGATCGGGCAAGTCTGCCAGGACGAACGCCTCGCGGCGTTCGACGCAGGTGCCGCACACGCCGCAGTGGATCGGGCCGCCCTTGTAGCACGACCAGGTTTGGGCATAGTCGATGCCCAGAGCTGCGCCACGGCGGGCGATATCGGCTTTGTCGGACGCGATGAATGGCCGCAGGAGTTGGATATTGGCGTAGGTTCCTTGGAGCATGGCTTCGGCCATGGCCAACATGAAAGGTTCCCTGCAATCCGGATAGATCGCATGATCTCCAGCGTGAGCTGCAATCACCAAACCCTCGGCACCGATGCTTTCGGCATAACCGGCGGCGATGGCCAGCATGATCCCGTTGCGGAAGGGCACCACGGTTTGCTTCATGGTATCTTCGGCATAATGACCGTCGGGAATGGCCGCGCCGGAACGCAGCAATGCCGAAGTAAAGAGGTTGTTGATGAAATCCAAGGTCACAACTTGGTGCGCCACACCCGCCTTGGCCGCATGTAGCCGGGCAAAAGCCAGCTCGCTGGCATTGTGCTTGGCTCCGTAATCGAAGGACAAGGCGGAGACGACCTGATACTCGCGGCGCACCTCGTACATGGCCGTCACCGAATCCATCCCACCGCTCAGCAGCACGCAAACGTTCATGGTCTCACCCCGGCAATATCTGGAAACGTCGCTTCCGTGGTCAATTGAATCCCCCCGCGCGGCGCAAACTCGCCACGCACAATCATCTCCACCGGTGCCAGCGCTGCCACCAAGTCGTCCAAGATCCGGTTGACAATCTCCTCGTTGAACGCCGGCTGGTTGCGAAACGACGCCAAGTAAAATTTGAGACTCTTGGTTTCCACGCAGCGCTCGCCAGGCACGTAACGGATCAGCAAGCGGGCGCTGTCCGGTTGACCGGTGACCGGACACAACGAGGAAAACTCCGGGCAATTGAGCGTGATCCAATAGCGCCGACCTACCCGCTGGTTGCCAAACGTCTCAAGTCGCGCCTCGTCCGGAGTGGCCGGCAGACGGCTCTCCGACGTTCCTAGCAACGACAATTCATTTAAATCCTCACGGGTGGGCATGCCGGATTATGCCGCTTGCCGCCGCAAGGTCGAATCCTTTTTTGATCGGGCTGCCGGGGATGATCCCATGCGAAAAGCTTCGGGACGCCCAGCGAGTCCCGTCGTTGGAGATACCGTCACCATCACCACCACGAGCCTCCAACAGTCCTTCGGCGCAGTCCCCGTCCTTTACCAGAACCATGGGTGCATCTGATCCGGGTGGCTTTATTTTCAGCTAAAAAAGAATCGACTGCCTGCGGCGCTCCCCGAATATACGGTTCCTCCCCGAAGAAAAAGGACAGAGAGATAAAGAATCAACGGAGGAATCAACGTTTCCGACGAGTCACCATCACTCCGCTACCGAGTATCGCTAGGAAGACTGCCGTTGGTTCAGGAACACTGCCAACACGGAAGCCGAAGTAGCCGGACTCGTCGTCCACCTCAACCGCTGCGCGGCAAGACAAGACCAAGAAGAGCCATTGGACTGCACATTGCGCTTCTTGTTCCTGCCTTCTGTCTTCTTTCCGAGCGCAAATCTCGACCTAACAAGACCGCTATTTGCTTTTCGAGGGTTCCAGCGCGGAGGGCTATGGTTGGATGCCCTTGAGGCGCACAAAGATTCTGGCCCCCGGAGCGGGTATGGCCACCTTGATGTGATCTGACGAACTGCCCGGCGTGACCGTCACGCTTCCGCTGGTCGTGGCTGGTATGGTCACGCCCGTCCAGCCCGCCAGATCGCTGCCATACTCGACCACTTGGGTGGTACCCGGCGGGACTGACGCAGCGCTGCGGTCATACTCGAAGGCCCAGACACCGCCGTTGTGCGTTAGAACCGGAAGAATCGTGCGAGAAGCCGCCATCGGGTTGCCGCCGAGGATAAACTCCAACAAGTTGGGAATACCATCGTGATCGGGGTCGTCCATCGGACCGTCGTTGACGCCTGCGCTCAAGCCCTGAGCGGCATTGGCGGCCCATGAGGCGTAGGGAGAACCCGGCGTCGCAGTCGCCTGGTTAGAGTCTGGGCTCTCCCCGAGTGTTCCGCTGACGGTGGTGGTGGCCGATGTCACATAAAAATAGGGAGTGCCGTTAGTCACCGCAGTGTCGGTGTAGCTTGTTCCTGACGCAGTGCCGACGAGTGTATAGGGTCCGCCGTTGGTGATGGCGCGTTTCACGTTGTATGCTGTGGCACCGGCGGCGGCGGTCCATCTGAGCGCGATCTGGCCATTGCCTGCGGTGGCGGCGAGCAGGGTCGGAGACGGAGGCGCGATGGTAACATCAGCGAATGTTAGAGCGGGAATGGCGTTAACCCCGTAGAGCAAACTCGATACGGCTTCGCCATAGCTCCAGTGGGCGTCCTCCAGATAGTCGAGGGTGGAGGTGGCAGTGCCGGCGGCGGTCAATTGAAGCTTGATGAGCTTCTTGTTCACCGCATCAACGTTGCCCGAAGACACCTTGCTGGCGACCTTGTCCAGATAATAATTCGGCAGTGAGAAACTGCTCCATGACATATTTTGGTCAAACTCCAGCGCAATCTCGGTTCTGGTGGCGCTCGTGTAATAGGCGCGCCGCAAAACTGGCGCGGTGACCGACATGGCAGGGACGACTCCGTAGAAGTCCTGCCCCACCAAAGGAGCCGTCAGATTCGCAAAATTCTGATAACCAGTGGGGTTGAAATGGCAGCCCTCATAGCCGGGAGTAGCCAGGGTGCACAGGACGTGCATCTTCGAATACAGGCTTGGCAGAGTGCGTTGCACGTCGCGCAGTTGGTCGCCTTTGGGTCCCATCGCACAAGGAGCCGGCATCACCTGATAGATGATATAACGCTGAAGATTGGGAAAATCCTGTTTCCAAGCAGCTGACATATCGACAAAATATTGCTGATAGGACTTGTAATCCCAGTCGCCGGTGGGGGCTGCTGCACCGCTATTATTTTCCCCTTGGTGCCAAAATACACCGCGAATGCCGTGGCTCAAATTGCCCCCGATCACCCGGCTATAGATGTTGGCATAAATCGAATAGAGACTCCCCGCCTGCGAATGACCCGCCGGATTGGGCTGATGCTGGTCGATCCGCGTGCCTCCCACGGCTCCTTGGATGAAGCAAACCGGCATGTTATAGGTGGATGTCATGGATTTTGCCAAATACCATCCCCACAGGCCGAGTTGCATTTCCGTGCCTTTGCTGATCGCATATCCCCAGCCCCCCGTCAGGCCATAGGTTCGGATCCACGGATCCGTGGTATTGTCGTTAGGTGCCGTGTTGTCCACGGCCAAGGCGTTTGACTGCCCGTCTATGATATAGGCATCGCCGCAGACCAGATTGGTCGCGGTGGCGCTAAGGGTATCTGTTGCGCCACTGGTCGTCCCAAACTCCACCCTGTAAGTCACCTTACCCGCAGCGATTGGCACGCTGAATCCATAGGCCCCTGCCACCGGTGTTTGGCGGAGCGTTGGCCCGTATTGCGCCTCGGATCCCCCGCTGGGTGTGGCAAAAACCTTCAGATAGACAGGGGTCGTTCCGGCACCCGTGCCGTTGTAATAAATCGTGCCCATG